>NZ_JAZDRM010000018.1:0-93199 GCF_047501495.1 Ancylobacter sp. G4_0304
GTCACGCGGCCGGCGGGGGCCGGCGGGGAGGGAAGCCGGCTCTATAACCCATCGCGCGCCGTCTGCCGAGCGCAGGCGGCGCATGGCTGCGCTCTCAGTGCAGCTTGATCAGCGCGAGGCCGCCCAGCACCAGGAAGGCGGCGACGACGCGCTCGGCATGCAGCTTCTCGTGCAGCACCAGAACCGCCATCAGCGCGCCGAACAGCACACTGGATTCGCGCACCGCCGTCACCAGTCCGATCGGCGCCTGCGTCATCGCCCAGATCGAGAGCCAGTAGCTGACGAACAGCATGGCCCCGCCCCCCAGCGCCAGCGCGAACGTGCCCGGCGGGAGGGTGAAGGCGCGGCGGCGCTTTGAGCCAAGGGTGACACGCGAGCCCAGCGTCACCAGCCCCACCAGCACCGCGTCACAGACGAACAGCCAGGTGGTGTAGGCATTGGCTGAGCCGGCGATCCGCGCCGCCGTGCCGTCGATCAGCGTGAAGCCAGTGATCGCGATGCCCGAGCCCATGGCCAGCAGCAGCGCCTGGCCTTCCAGCACCCGCCCGAAGGAGCGCCGCGCCAGAATCACGATGCTGGCCGCCAGCAGCACGATGCCGGCCACGCCGAGCACGCCGATCGGCTCATGCAACACGAGGATGGAGACCGCCGCGGTCATCAGCAGCGCGCTGCCGCGTGCCACCGGATAGGCGAGGCCGAGCTCGGCGCGGGCATAGGCGCTGGCGAGGCAGCCATAATAGGCCATGTGGCAGGCGACCGAGGCCGCGATCAGCGGCAGCACCGCCGCGTCTGGCGGCCCGAACCACAGCGCCAGCGGCGCCGCCGAGATGCCGGCGCCGATCACCACGAGCACCAGCGCCTGCAGCGGATCGAGCCGCAGCTTGAGCGCGACGTTCCACCCGGCCTGCATCGCGGCCGAGGCGAGAACGACCAGGAAGACGGCGAGATCCATGGGGCGGGACCGACGAGTGCGGACCCTATCTTGATACCCGATTTTCCCAAGACTGCCGAGGGCCGCGAACGCTGTGCTTATAAATGAAAATCCCCGGAGCGCCGGAGCCTTTCCCGCGAAAGTCGATCGACTTCCACGACAAGAAAGTGCTCCAGGCCCCGGGGATGATTCCGCTCAGCTTGTCGCCGCGCTCACAGCCCGAGCGTGGTGACGAACTTGGTGTTCACATAGGCGTCCATCGCCTCGATGCCGCCTTCCGAGCCGAAGCCGGAATCCTTGATGCCGCCGAACGGCACTTCCGGGAGCGCGAGGCCGTGGTGGTTGACCGACACCATGCCGCTTTCCACCCGGCGGGCGAACTCGTCGGCGCGCTTGTGCGAGGTGGTGTAGGCATAGGCGGCGAGGCCGTAGGGCAGTCGGTTCGCCTCGGCGATCACTGCTTCCTCGCTGGTGAAGGGCATGATCGGCACGATCGGGCCGAACGGCTCCTCGTTGAGGATGCGGCTGTCGGCGGCGAGGTCGGTCAGCACGGTGGGCTGGAAGTAATAGCCCTTGTTGCCGATGCGCGCGCCGCCGGTGCGCAGGGTCGCGCCCTTGGCCAAGGCGTCGGCGGTGAGGGCTTCCATCGCCTCCACGCGGCGGGCATTGGCGAGCGGGCCCATGCGGGTGCTCTCGTCGAGGCCGTCGCCGACCTTCACATTCTTCGCGGCCTCGGTGAAGCCGTCGACGAAACGCTCATAGAGGTTCTCATGCACCAGCATGCGGGTCGGCGAGACGCAGACCTGGCCGGCGTTGCGGAACTTGGCGCCCGAGAGCAGCTTGATGGCGTGCTCGACATCGGCATCCTCGAACACCACGGCCGGGGCATGGCCGCCGAGCTCCATGGTCACGCGCTTCATATGCGCGCCCGCGAGCGCGGCAAGCTGCTTGCCGACCACGGTGGAGCCGGTGAAGGTGACCTTCTTCACGGTCGGGTGCGGGATCAGATAGGACGAAATCTCCGCCGGCGAACCGAAGACGAGGTTGACCACGCCCTTGGGAATGCCGGCGGCTTCATAGGCCTTGACCAGCTCGGCGCAGGAGGCGGGAGTTTCCTCCGGGCCCTTGAGGATGATCGAGCAGCCGGCGGCGAGCGCGGCGGAAATCTTGCGCACCGCCTGGTTGATCGGGAAGTTCCACGGGGTGAAGGCGGCGACCACGCCGACCGGCTCGCGGATCACCTGCTGGTGCACGCCCTCGGCGCGCGGGGCGATGACGCGGCCATACTGCCGGCGGCCTTCCTCGGCGAACCAGTCGATGATGTCGGCGGCGGCCAGCGTCTCGATGCGGGCTTCGGGAAGCGGCTTGCCCTGTTCCATGGTGAGGATCGGCACGATGTCTTCCGCGCGCTCGCGCAGGATCTCGGCGGCCTTGCGCATCAGCTTGTAGCGCTCATGCGCCGGCACGCGCTTCCAGACCGCAAAGCCCTTTTCAGCGGCGACGAGCGCGTCGTCGAGGTCGGCGCGGCTGGCGTGGTGCAGCGTGCCGATCTCTTCTTCCGTCGCGGGATTGAGGATGGGCTGGCTCGCCGCCTTGCCTTCGTGCCGCGAGCCCTCGCGCCATACGCCGTCGATGAAAAGCTGGACGTCGGGGAAGCTGTGGGCAGGGGTGGCGCTGGACATGGCGGGACCTTTCAACGGGAAGCGGAGGCGCGCGCGGGGCGCTGAAGGAACGAAAACGTTTCACACCTAATGCCCCGCACGCCGCTTAGAAAGGGGAAAGGCGGGGGGAACCGCCATATCTTTGGACGGCGGTGAGACCGGTGCGCCGCGACGCCTTGAACACGCTGGGGAAAGTGAGGCGCGCGCGGAACGGCAGGGCGTCCGCGTCGTTTCCCCATGAGACAGCTATGGCGAAGCGGGAGAAGTGCCATGAGCGAAGCGGGAGAATTGGCATGAGCACGGCAGAGCGATTGCGTGCCGAGATCGACCGGGGCCGCGCCGGCGACAAGGTGCCGTTCCCCGATCCGGCGGCGGCGCCGCTGGGCACGGACGACGAGGCGGCCGGCATGCCGCCGACCGCAAGCGAGGTGGCGCTCGCCCTTGCGCACGAGGCGGGAGGCGACCCGGACCGGGCGCCCGCCGTCACCGGCGAGGACGCGCGGCCTTATAATGACGAGGCTGAAGACAGCATGCCGGGCGAGATGCCGGCCGGGCGGGCACGCCGTCGCGGCGGCACGCGTCGGTCGATCGTCATTCTTGTCGGCGCGGCGGTGGTGATGGGCGCGCTGCTGACGCTGTGGGCGACGCTGGTGACGTGACGCCCGCCGTCAGAGCACTTTCCTATCGATCAGACGGCCCATCTGATCGGAAAAGGCTCTAGCGCCCGGCCCGCTGGTCCATCAGGATTTCCCGCTTCCCGGCATGGTTGGCCGGGCCGACCAGCCCCTCATTCTCCATCCGCTCCATGATCGAGGCGGCGCGGTTGTAGCCGATCTGCAGCCGGCGCTGGATGTAGGAGGTCGAGGCCTTGCGGTCGCGCATCACCACGGCAACCGCCTGATCATAGACGTCGCCGCCGCCTTCCTCCCCCATCGCGCTCTTGTCGAACACCGCCTCGTCCTCAGTGGGGAGTTCCTCGTCCTCCTCGGCGGTGACGGCTTCGAGGTACTCCGGGCGGCCCTGCGCCTTCAGATAGTCCACCACGCGCTCGACCTCCTGATCGGAGACGAACGGGCCGTGGACGCGGGAGATGCGCCCGCCGCCGGCCATGTAGAGCATATCGCCCTGGCCGAGCAGCTGCTCCGCGCCCATCTCGCCGAGGATGGTCCGGCTGTCGATCTTGGAGGTGACCTGGAAGGAGATGCGGGTCGGGAAATTCGCCTTGATGGTGCCGGTGATGACGTCCACGGAGGGACGCTGCGTCGCCATGATCAGATGGATGCCGGCGGCGCGGGCCATCTGGGCGAGGCGCTGGATCGCGCCCTCGATGTCCTTGCCGGCGACCATCATCAGGTCGGCCATCTCGTCCACGACGATCACGATATAGGGGAGGGGGGACAGATCCATGATCTCCTCCTCCTCGGTGATCTGGCCGGTCTCGCGGTCGAAGCCGGACTGCACGGTGCGGGTGATGATCTCGCCCTTAGCCGCCGCTTCCGCCACCCGCGCGTTGAAACCGTCAATGTTGCGCACGCCGAGGCGGCTCATCTTCTTGTAGCGGTCTTCCATCTCGCGCACGGCCCATTTCAGGGCAACGATGGCCTTCTTCGGGTCGGTGACGACCGGGGTGAGAAGGTGCGGGATGCCCTCATAGACCGAGAGCTCCAGCATTTTCGGGTCGATCATGATCAGCCGGCACTGGTCCGGGCGGTGCCGGTACAAGAGGCTCAGGATCATGGTGTTGATGGCGACCGACTTGCCCGAGCCGGTGGTGCCGGCGACCAGAAGGTGCGGCATGCGGGCGAGGTCGGCGATTACCGGCTCGCCGCCGATGGTCTTGCCGAGGGCGATGCCGAGCTTGGCCTTGGCGGAATCGAATTCGTGGCTCGCCAGCATCTCGCGCAGCCACACCGTCTCGCGGCGCTGGTTGGGCAGCTCGATGCCGATGACGTTGCGCCCTTCCACCACCGCGACGCGGGCGGAGATCGCGCTCATGGAGCGGGCGATGTCGGCCGAGAGGCCGATGACGCGGGAGGACTTGATGCCGGGCGCGGGCTCCAGCTCGTAGAGCGTCACCACCGGGCCGGGATTGGCGTCGATGATCTCGCCGCGCACGCCGAAATCATGCAGCACCTGCTGGAGCTTGACCGAGTTGCGGTCGAGGAACTCCTCGGAAAGCTCATAGTCCGGCTCGCTGCCGGGCGGCTCGGCGAGCAGCTCCAGCGGCGGCAGCTCATAGGTGCCGAGGCGCGCGGTGACGGCGACGGGGGCCGGGCGCGGAGGCTCGACCATCGCGGCAGCGACCGGCGCCATGACCGGCGCGGTGGCCTGCGGGGCGATGGCGGCGGGCGGCGCGACGACGGGTTCCGGCGCGCGGGCAGCGGCTGCGGTGACGGTGAAGACCGGCCAGGAGAACGACACCTCGGCAGAGGCGACCGCATAGGAGCCGAAGCTGGCGGCGGGAGCTTCGGCCGGCTCCGGCGCGGCGTCCGGCTCGGTTTCGGCATGAAGGCTCGCGGCCTCGTGCAGCAGCGCTTCCGGGGTGAAGCTCTGGTCGAACAGCGCGTCCTCGTCCTCGTTCTCGGCGAAGGCCGCCTCATCCGCCTCGGCGACATCGCCGGCGGCGAAGGCGGCCGCGTCCTCATCTTCCTCCTCCGCGTCCGGCGACCATGGCAGTTCCAGAGCGGGCGAATGATCCTGATGGGGGGCTGGCATGGGCGGGGTGTCCCAGCCGAGCTGGATCAGGCCGGCAATGCGCTGGATCGAGGAGGGCGGCTCCTGCGCGACCACGGCCGGTCCGAAATCCGCGAGGACGGCCGGCTCCGGCGCGGCCGGCGGCGCGGCAACGTCCAACATGGCGGCGGCCGGGGCAACCTCCTGCGCGACCGTCGCCGGCTCCATCGCGGCGCTGGCGGCGGCGAGCTGGCCGGCGGAGGCGACGCGCAGCGGCAGGGTGGCCGGGCCGAGCGGGGGCTTGCGCGGTGGCACGCGCAGCACCGGAGTTTGGCTGGGGCGCGGCGGGGTGACGGCTGCGGCCTCGATGACGGCCGGTGCCTCCGGGACCCCCGGCTCGACGACCGGAGCCGGCTCGGCGGCAGGCGGCTGGCGCAACAGATAGTCCGGCGTGCGCGTGAAACGGGTGTTCGACGGCATGGTGAAGGGCTGGAGCCAGCTCGGCACCCACTCGTCTCCAGTCGCCGCCCCCGCAGTGGCTTTTACCGGACTGGTGCGGCGGGTCTGCGGACCGCTGGACCACTGGTCACTTGAGCCGGTGCGCGCCGCCGCCGAGCCCGGAGTAGCCGGCAGTGGCGGCAGGAACGGCGCCTGCGGCAGAGAGGGCTGCATGAGGCTCGCGTTCACCCGGCCGCGTGGGGCCTCCGCGTGGGCGACGTTGGCGGAAGTCGTGGCGGCGGGTTTTGACGGCGCGGCGGGCTTGGGGTTCGCCCGCGACAGGAAACCGGGGGCGCGGGCGGCGGACGCCGTCGGCTCGGAAGACGTGCTGTCGCTCGAATCGGAAGGGCGCGCCGGAAACCGCATGGGACGTGAAAACCTGTGCCGAGAATGACCCTGGAACGGGGACGCTGCCCCGCTCGTCTGTTGCCTCCAAGGGTGGGGCAGACAGCGTTAATGAAGGGTATTGAAACACGGGTTTTCCCACCGCGATGCGGGCGGGACACACTGCCGGTAAAAGGGGAGGCGAACGGGCGCGCGCGGCCCGCTCGCCCGGCAGCTCAGACCGGAAGGCCGAGCGTGGCGCGGATTTCCGGCGCCAGCAGGTCGTGGGTTTCCGGGTGCTTCATCATGTAGCGCCCGAACACGGAACAGCGCGGGATCACCGACAGGCCGCGCTGGCGCGCGCTGGCGATGCCGGCCTCTACCAGCCGGGTGGCAAGGCCGCGCCCGCCGAGCTCCGCGGGGACCTCGGTATGGGTGAAGATGATGTGGTCGGGCGCCAGCACATACTGGGCGAAGGCGATCTGGCCGTCGATGTCGATCTCGAAGCGGTCGGCGGCGCGGTTGTCGCGCACCTGGACTTGGCCGTTGATAGCGTTCATGGCAGGCTCCTTGGGGATAGCGTCCCGCTTATAGGTTTCTCGGTAGCTGCGGGCGTGATGGGATATTGTCGACCAAAACGCCCGCCAAGTCGCCCCCCGCGCGGGACGAAATTTGCCGGGACGAAATTTGCCGCGGTGCTTGGGCAATGCACCAGGGCGGAAATTGTTTCCCCGGCGCGGGGGAGCCGAGACTGGAGTTGAGCCGATGAGCGAGGCGATGAACGCCCCCCTGCGCACCCGCGAGGACGCGCTGGCCCTGATGGAGCGCCGGCGCTCGGTCGCGGCCAACGGGCTTATCGAGCCGGGCCCGACGCCTGATGAGCTGGACCGCCTGCTGACCGTCGCCGCACGGGTGCCGGACCATGCCATCCTCACCCCCTGGCGCTTCATCGTGATCGCCGGGGCCGCGCGCGCGGAACTCGGCGCGCGGCTGGCGGAGGCCTATCGCGCCGGCAATCCGCAGATGGAGGATGCCAAGCGCGAGAAATTCGCGGGCATCATGTCGCGGCTGTTTCCCGCGCCGGTCGCGGTGGTGGTGGTGAGCCGGCCGAACCGCGACACGATGATCCCGCCCATGGAGCAGGAGCTTTCCGCCGGCGCGGTGTGCATGAACCTGCTGCACGGCGCCCATGCGCTGGGCTTTAGCGGCATCTGGGTGACGGGCTGGGCGGCCAACAATCCGGAAGCGATGCGGCTGATCGGTCTCGGTGCGGGCGAGAAGGTGGCGGGCATCGTCCATCTCGGCACGGCGCGCGAGGTGCCGCCGGAGCGTCCGCGCCCCGATCTCGCGGCGCTGGTCACGCAGTGGACGGCGCCGGAGGAGGCGTGACGCTTACGCGTCCCCGCTAAGGCGCCTTCACGGTGGCGAGGATCCAGTCGATCAGCGCCCGCGCCGGCTCCGACAGGGTGCGGCCGGGCTTGAGCCAATAGCCGCTTTCCGGCCGCGACAACGCCGGGCCGACCGCGACCAGCGTGCCGTCGGCCAGCGCGCCGTCGACGAGGCCCGCCCAGCCGAGCGCGATGCCCTGATCCGCCATCGCCGCCTGCAGCACCAGCCCGTAGGTGTTGAAGCGCAGGTCGCCGGCATCGGCGCCGCGCGCAACGCCCATGGCGCGGAGCCAGTCGCCCCAGACAAACCAGCGCGGCTCCGGCGTGCTGTCGAGGTGCAGCAGCGGCAGGGCGCCCACGGTCCCCGGCTCGCCGGAAAGGCCGTGCCGGGCGGCAAAGCCCGGGCTGCACACCGGAAACACCGTCTCCGGAAACAGCTGGAGCGCGTCGGAAGGAAAGTCCCGGCGTCCGCCGAACAGCACCGCCACGTCCTCGGCTGCGTCCATTCCCGGATCGGCTGCCGCCGAGGCGATGATGTGCACGTCCGCGTCCGGGCGCACCTCCCGGAACGCGGCGACGCGCGGCATCATCCAGAACGAGGCGAAGCCATAATCGGTGAACAGCCGCACGACCGGCCGCGCCGTCGCGTGGCGGATCGCGCGCGCGGCGGCGTCGAGTTCGGCAACGGCAGATGTGGCGGCGCCGTGCAGTCTTTCGCCCGCTGGCGACAAGGTGCAGCCGCGATGGCCGCGCACCAGCAGCGGGCCGCCGACCTGCTCCTCAAGCTGGCGCATGGTGTAGCTCACCGCCGGCTGCGACAGGCCGAGCTCCTGCGCCGCCGCCGTGAGGCTGCCGAGGCGCCCCACCGCTTCGAACACCCGCACCCAGCCGAGATCGAGCGGTCGCGCTGCCATAAAAATTCCTGATGCCGCTTATCGAAAAATTACCGCTTCACAGGCGTTGGTATTTAACGGCCTGATGACGGACCGATCAAGGCGGAGCGACGGAATCCGGCCCGTGCTTCATCTTGCGATCCCCGCCCCTTCATCGCGCAGAGGCAGACCATGAATCGCATCCAGCTCGCCGTTTCCGCCCTTTCGCTCCTGCTCCTCGCGGCACCCGCCGCCGCCGCGGACGCGCCCGCCTGCAAGACGGTGCGGATGTCCGATCCCGGCTGGACCGACATCACCTCCACCAACGCCATTGCCGGCGTGCTGCTGGATGGGCTCGGCTACAAGCAGGAGCTGAAGCTGCTCTCGGTGCCGATCGGCTATGAATCGATGAAGAACAAGGAACTCGACGTGTTCCTCGGCAACTGGATGCCGGCTCAGCAGAAGTTCATCGATGCGCTGAACGAGGCCAAAGCGATCGAGGTGCTCGGCACCAATCTCGCCGGGGCCAAGTTCACCCTCGCCGTGCCGAGCTATGTCGCCGAGGCCGGGGTGAAGGACTTCAAGGACCTCGCCGCCCATGCCGACAAGTTCGGCAGCCAGATCTACGGCATCGAGCCCGGCGCGCCGGCCAATGCCAACATGCAGAAGATGATCGAGGCCAACGACTTCGGCCTCAAGGGCTGGAAGGTGGTGGAATCCGGCGAGCAGGCCATGCTGGCGCAGGTCAAGCGCGCGGAGCGCGGCAAGGACTGGGTGGTGTTCCTCGCCTGGGCGCCGCACCCGATGAACGAGACATTCAACCTCACCTATCTCTCCGGCGGCGATGCCTATTTCGGCGCGAATTACGGCGGGGCGGATGTGCGCACGCTGGCGCGCACCGGCTGGGCGGCGCAGTGCCCAAATGCGGCGACGCTGTTCAAGAACCTGAAATTCGACCTCGCGACAGAGAACGCGATGATGGGCCGGATCCTCGATCAGGGGCAGGAGCCGGAAGCGGCGGCCAAGGCGTGGCTCAAGGCCAACCCGGCCGCGCTCGGCCCGTGGCTGGAAGGCGTGACCACCTTCGACGGCAAGCCTGGCCTGCCGGCGGTGAAGGCGTCGCTCGGCCTTTGAGCGCCTGAGGCGGCGCCGTCGCGGCCGGCGGCGCCGGAACTATGCCTAGCGTGAACAGGTGGACCATGACGTGCCCGAACATTCTCGTCCTCATGGTCGACCAGCTCAACGGCACGCTGTTCCCGGACGGGCCGGCCGACTTCCTCCATGCCCCCAACCTGAAGGCGCTGGCCGCGCGCTCGGCGCGCTTCGCCAACACCTACACGGCGAGCCCGCTCTGCGCGCCGGCGCGGGCCTCCTTCATGTCCGGGCAGCTGCCGAGCCGCACGCGGGTCTATGACAACGCTGCCGAGTTCACCTCGGACATCCCGACCTATGCCCATCATCTGCGCCGCGCCGGCTATCACACCGCGCTGTCGGGCAAGATGCATTTCGTCGGGCCGGACCAGCTCCACGGCTTCGAGGAGCGGCTGACGACCGACATCTACCCGGCCGATTTCGGCTGGACGCCGGACTATACGCGGCCGGGCGAACGCATCGACTGGTGGTATCATAATCTCGGCTCGGTCACCGGGGCGGGTGTCGCGGAGATCACCAACCAGCTCGAATATGACGACGAGGTGGCCTACCACGCCGGCCGCAAGCTCTATGATCTGGCGCGCGGCCATGACGGGCGGCCGTGGTGCCTGACGGTGAGCTTCACCCACCCGCACGACCCTTACGTCGCGCGCAAGCAGTTCTGGGACCTCTATGAGGACTGTCCGGCGCTGGAGCCCGAGGTGGCGCCGATCCCGTTCGACGCGCAGGACCCGCATTCGCAGCGGCTGATGCTGGCGAGCGATCATGCGGCGAGCCATGTCACCGACGAGGATGTACGCCGCTCGCGCCGGGCCTATTTCGCCAACATCTCCTATATCGACGAGAAGATCGGCGAACTGCTCGACGTGCTGGAGCGCTGCCGGATGGCGGAGAACACCATCGTCGTGTTCGTCTCCGACCATGGCGACATGCTCGGCGAGCGCGGGCTGTGGTTCAAGATGAACTTCTTCGAGGGCTCGGCGCGGGTGCCGCTGATGATCGCGGGCGCCGGCCTGCCGCCGGGCCGGATCGACCGCGCCGCCTCGACGCTCGACGTGCTGCCGACGCTGGCGGAACTGGTCGGGCTCGACCTCGCCGGGTTGATGCCGTGGACCGATGGCGAGAGCCTGGTCGGCCCGGCGCGGGGCACGGGCGAGCGCTCGCCGGTGCCGATGGAATATGCCGCAGAGGGCTCCTACGCCCCGCTGGTCGCGCTGCGCGACGGGCCGTGGAAGCTGGTGCTGTGCGAACTCGACCCGCCCGTCCTGACCCATCTCGACGACGACCCGCACGAGCTGGCGAACCGGGCGGGCGACCCGGCCTGCGCTGAGGTTCTGGTGCGGCTGGCGGCGGCGATGAACCGGCGCTGGGACCTTGCGCGCTTCGACGCCGAGGTGCGGGCGAGCCAGGCACGCCGGCACGTCGTCTACGCGGCGCTGCGCAACGGCGCCTATTATCCGTGGGATTACCAGCCCTTGCAGAAGGCCTCGGAGCGCTACATGCGCAACCACATGGACCTCAACGTGCTGGAAGAGGCCCAGCGCTTCCCGCGCGGGGAGTGAGGCCGCGTCGCTTTGCGCCCGGCGGGCCGGCGCGGCTCAGGACAGCTTGCGGATGGGCGCCGGCGCCGGCTGGGCCTTGCTGCGCGCCGCGTCGTCCATCAGCTCGTACCACATGGCGTTCAGCACCGCGAAGGCGGCGGCGAGCGGCAGGCCGAGCAGCCAGGCGAAATACCACATATCGCTTCTCCTTCTTCAGTAGGCGTGGCTGCCGTCGCGCTCGATCTCGCGCGGCTCCACCTTGCCCCACAGCACGCGGTACACCCAGGTCGTGTAGGTGGCGATCAGCGGCAGGAAGATCGCGGTCGCGACCAGCATGATGAACAGGGTCAGGTGGCTCGACGAGGCATCCCACACGGTGAGGCTGGAGCGCGGATCGACCGAGGACGGCAGGATGAACGGGAACATCGACAGGCCCACGGTCGCGATGATGCCGAACACCGACAGCGCGCTCATGAGCAGCGCGCCGAGCTCCACCCGCGCCCGAAGCAGGGCGAGGCTGCCCAGCGCGCCGAGGAAGCCGAGCGCCGGGCCGGCGAGCATCCAGGGGTGGGCGTCGTAGTTCGCGAGCCACGCGCCGGGCGCCAGCGCCACGGTCTTGGCGAGCGGGTTGGACGGGCCGCCCTCAAGGATCGGGCTGGTGATGGCGTAGCCGTCGATGCCCGCCCACAGCCACAGCCCGCCAAGCGCGAACAGCGCGATGGTGAGCATGGCGGCGACGCTACCGGCGGTGCGCGCGCGTTCGGCGACCTCGCCGCTGGTCTTCAGCACCAGCCAGCCGGCGCCGTGCATCACCAGCATCGCGACCGAAAGCAGGCCGCACAGCAGGCCGAACGGGTTGAGCAGCTCGATCAGCGTGGTGCCGTCATAGAAGATGCGCAGGTCGTTGTTCAGGTGGAACGGCACGCCCTGCAGCACATTGCCGACCGCGACGCCCATCACCAGCGCCGGCACCAGCCCGCCGATGAACAGCGCCCAGTCCCAGCCTGCGCGCCACAGCCGGCTGTCGCGCTTCGAGCGGTACTTGAAGCCGACCGGGCGCAGGATGAGCGCGAACAGGATCGCGAACATGGCGAGGTAGAAGCCGGAGAATGACACGGCGTAGAGCGGGGGCCAGGCGGCGAAGATCGCGCCGCCGCCGAGGATCAGCCACACCTGATTGCCTTCCCAGACCGGGCCGATCGAATTGATCACCACCCGGCGCTCGATGTCGCAGCGGGCGACGAAGGGCAGCAGCATGTCGGTGCCGAGATCGAAGCCGTCCATGACCGCGAAGCCGATCAGCAGGACGCCGAGCAGCAGCCACCAGATGACGCGCAGCGTGTCATAGTCGATGAGGGTGTGAAGGATCATCGTCTCACTCCGCGGCGACAAGGTTTTCGGGGATCAGTGCCGCATCCGGCGCGTCGTCCGGTTCCGGGCCCTTGCGGATAGCGCGCAGCATCAGTGCCATCTCGATCACGATCAGCACGGTGTAGAGCGCGGCGAAGCCGATGATGGTCATCAGCACCGTGCCGGCGCCGAGGCTGGAGACCGCCGCGGCGGTGGGCAGCACGCCCTCGATGATCCAGGGCTGGCGGCCGAATTCCGCGACGATCCAGCCCAGCTCCGCCGCGAGCCATGGCAGCGGGATCGCCAGCACCGCGACCCAGAGCAGCGGGCGGTAGCGGTCCAGCGTGCGCCGGGCGGAGAGGTAGAAGAAGGTCGCGGTCAGCGCGATGAAGAACATGCCGAGCCCGACCATGATGCGGAACGACCAGAACAGCGTCGGCACATGGGGCACCGTATCCCACGCCGCCGCCGCGATCTGTTCTGGCGTGGCGTTGCGCGGGTCGTCGACATGGCGCTTGAGCAGCAGGGCGTAGCCGAGATCGGCGCCGTGATCCTCGAAGGCCTGCTTGACCTCGGCGGGAATGTTGGTGCTGGAGCCCGCCGCGCGGATCTTCTGCAGCGCGTCGAAGGCGATGAGCCCGCTCTCGATGCGCTTCTCCGCCTGCCCGACCAGTTCGGTGATGCCGGGCACCACGGTGTCGAGCGAGCGGGTGGCGATGAGGCCGAGCGCCCAGGGAATCTGCACCGCGTAATGGGTCTCGCGGTCCTGCTGGCTCGGCAGGCCGAACACGGTGAACGCCGCCGGCGCCGGCTCGGTCTCCCACATCGCCTCGATGGCGGCGAGCTTCATCTTCTGGTGCTCGGTGGTGAGGTAGCCGCTCTCGTCGCCCAGCACGACCACGGAGAGCGAGGCGGCGAGGCCGAAGGAGGCGGCGACCGTCATCGAGCGCTTGGCGATCTCGACATGCCGGCCCTTGAGCAGATACCAGGCCGAGACGCCCAGAACGAAGATCGAGGCGGTGACATAGCCGGCGGAGACGGTGTGCACGAACTTGGCCTGCGCCACCGGATTGGTGACCACGGCGAAGAAATCGGTGATCTCCATGCGCATGGTCTGAGGGTTGAAGGCCGAGCCGATCGGGTTCTGCATCCAGCCATTGGCGATGAGGATCCACAGCGCCGAGAAGTTCGAGCCCAGTGCCACCGCCCAGGTGGCGATGAGGTGGCCGACCTTGGAGAGCTTGTCCCAGCCGAAGAAGAACAGGCCGACGAAGGTCGCCTCCAGGAAGAACGCCATCAGCCCTTCAATGGCGAGCGGGGCCCCGAAGATGTCGCCGACATAATGGCTGTAATAGCTCCAGTTCATGCCGAACTGGAATTCCATGACGAGGCCGGTGGACACGCCGAGCACGAAATTGATGCCGAACAGCGTGCCCCAGAACTTGGTCATCTGCCGCCAGATGCGGCGCCCGGTCATGACATAGACCGTCTCCATCACCGCCAGCAGCACGGAGAGGCCGAGCGTGAGCGGCACGAACAGGAAATGGTAGAGCGCCGTCATTGCAAATTGCAGGCGCGAGAGGTCGACGACGTCGAGTTCCATGATGCGTTCCGGTGTTTCCGGTGATCCGAAGGCGCGCGGGGAGGCGGGCGCGTCAGCCGCCGTCTTCCCCGCCCTCCGGCCGCGAGGCGGCGCGCGCGGGGGCCTTGCGGCGGCCGAGCGAGACGATGCGGTCCTTGGTTTCCAGCAGGCGGGTGATCTTGGAGCCGAGGCTCAGCAGATTGGCGAGGCGCTCGGTCTCAAGCTTCTTCACGTCCTCGTACCAGTTGGTGAGCTGCTCGATCAGGCCGTGCATCTCCGCCATCCGGGTCTGGGCGAAACGCTCGGTGTCGCTGCCGGGCTGCTGCATCAGGATTTCGCGCAGCACCGACAGCGTGGGGTCGACCTCGCGCTTCTTGCGCTCCTCGGCCAGCGTGCGCAGGATCTGCCACACATCGTCCGGCGTGGTGAAGAAGTCGCGCCGGTCGTTCGGCAGGTGCTTGAGCACGACGAGGTTCCAGGTCTGCAATTCGCGCAGGCTCATGGAGACGTTGGAGCGGGAAATGCCGAGCGCCTCGACGATCTCGTCGGCGCAGAGCGGCTCGGGCGAGACATAGAGCAGGGCGTAGATCTGGCCGACCGTGCGGTTGATGCCCCAGCGGCTACCCATTTCCCCGAAATGCAGGACGAAGGACTGGATGAGTGGCGGCAGGTTCACGGCACAAGCTCCGGATCGGGCAACAGGATGCTGTTGATTCTGTAATTTCAGAAATTACTGAAATGACTGATCGTGATGTAACCTATTCTCGATGGGAGTCCAATCCTATGGAGGAGCGTTCCGCGGTTTGTGATCGGCGGTCGGGGACGGGCCGGCTCAGCCCGTCCGTTCGGCGAGGTGGCGTGCGCTCCACATGCCGGCGAGCATAGCGGGCACGAAGACCAGCGTTCCCGCCGCGCCGAGCCCGAGAGCGGTGAAGGCCGGGCCGGGGCAGAAGCCGCCGAGCCCCCAGCCGATGCCGAACAGCGCCGGGCCGACGATGAGCCGTGCATCAATGTCGCGGCGCGTCGGAATCTGGAAGCGCGGCGCCATCAGCGGCGCCTCTCGGCGCAGCGCCAGCCGGAAGCCGATGAAGGCGACCAGCACCGCGCCGCCCATGACGAAGGCGAGCGAGGGATCGAACGTGCCGAACAGGTCGAGGAAATTCAGCACCTTGGCGGGGTCGCTCATGCCCGACACCACGAGGCCGATACCGAACAGCAGGCCGAGGCCGAGATTGACGAGGACGCTCATGGTTCAGATCCCCAGCACATGACGCGTGACGAAGACCGTGGCGAAGCCCGTCGCCATAAACACGGCGGTAGCGACGGCGGAGCGCGGCGACAGGCGCGCCAGCCCGCACACGCCATGGCCCGAGGTGCAGCCCGATCCCCACACCGAGCCGAAACCGACCAGCAGGCCGGCTGCGGCCATCAGCACCGGGTTCGCCGAGACCGTCTGCACGACCGGCGTCCCGGTCGCCGCCGCCACCACGAAGGGCGCGGCGACGAGGCCGGCGATGAAGGCGAGGCGCCCGGCGAAGCCGGCGTCGCGATAAGGCGGCAGCAGCCGGCTGGCGATGCCGCTGATGCCGGCGATGCGCCCTTCGAGCAGCATCAGGAGAACGGCGGAGAGGCCGATCAGCATGCCGCCGATGAGGGAGGCGAGGGGGGTGAAGCTCGTCACGGCGGGCTCCCGTCTGCGCCCGCGGGGCCATCCGGCGCGCAGAACAGCGCATGCATGGTGGTGATGAAGGTTTCGACGCGCGGATCGGCCAGCCGGTAGAACACCTGCTTGCCCTCCTTGCGCCCGGTGATCAGCCCGGCCTCGCGCAGCCCGGCGAGCTGCTGCGACAGCCCCGGCTGGCGGATGCCGAGCGCATCTTCCAGCTCGCGCACCGAGCGCTCGCCGGCCACCAGCGCGCAGGTCACCAGCAGCCGGTCGGGGTTGGCCAGCGTCTTCAGGAAGGCCGAGGCCTCGCCGACCTGTGCCTTCATCTGTACGATTTCGCTGGCGAGCGTGTCGGTCATCGAATCCATCCCGGTTCGCCCGCAGCTTACCGGAAGACGGGTCCGCTCATGTGCGTGCGTGTCACTTGCGCGGCGCGAGCGGGCAGGTGGAGAGGCCGACCAGCGAGTAGAGCGGGCAGGTGCCGAGGAAGGCGGTGAGCAACGGCACCAGCCCGATCAGCCCGAGCCAGCGCAGGTTGCCGTCCAGCAGGAAGAGCAGCGACAGCAGCGCGAGGCCGATCACAACGCGCAGCGCGCGGTCGAGATTTCCAACATTGCGGGTCATGGCGGAGCCCCCGAAACCGACGACAGGTCCGTTCCTGCCGCGCTCAGGGATATAATAATTGCAAAAAATTGCAATCGTTTTAATGCAAGTAAAAATACCTAGACGTCAGCCGGATTCGCCGGGAACGAAGGTGACCGGCAGCGTGCGCTCCGTGATCGAGAACCGGCCGGCATCCAGTCGTTCCAGAAGCAATTGCCCCCCCGCCACGCCCAGCTCATAGGCCGGCGAGCGGATCGTGGTGAGGCTGGGGTCGGCGAAGGCGCTGAAGGCGAAACCATTGAAGCCGTATAGCTTGATCTCGTGCGGGATGATGAGCCCGCGCGATTTCAGCAGCTTCATCGCCGCGAGGGCGATCTGGTCGTTCTGCCCGACCAGCGCGTCCGGCAGGCCCTCGCGGTCGATATGGGCGGCCACCGCGCGGGTGATGTCGTCGATGCGGCTGTCGTCGCAGGTCGTGATGTTGAGCATCACGCCCGCTGGCGCGAGCACGGAGCGCAGGCCGAAGATGCGCTCCTCCACCGCCGGCCAGGGCAGGTCCGCGATGAACAGGCTGACGCGCCGCGCCCCGCGTTCGAGGATGCGGCGGCCGAGCGCGACGCCGCCGCTGCGGTCGTCCTGGCGCACGAAGCAGGTGTCGGGCGCATCCGGCGACGGCGCTTCCTGAAACGCCACCAGCGGCTGGCCGAGGCTGGAGAGCAGGCGCACCACCTCGCGCCGCTCGCGCGGCGTGCCGCAGGTCAGCATGCACAGCCCGTCGACCTCGCTGCGCTTCACCAGCAGCGATTGCGCCAGCTGGCCCGGCTTCACGCCCTGGATCAGCAGGCCGAAACCGTGGGTGCTCAGCACATTGGCGAGGCCGGCGACCAGATTGGTGCTGAACGGATCGGCGAGGAAGGTGGGCGAGGGGTCGACGATCGCCATGCCGATGGCGGAATGGCGCTGGGTGCGCAGGCCACGCCCAAGCCGGTTCGGTCGGTAGCCGAGCGACTGGATGGCCTCCTCGACCCGCAACCGCGTCGCCTCCGACACGCCGGAGGTAATGCCGTTCACCACTTTCGACACCGTGGCGATGGAAACCTCCGCCGCGGCGGCAACGGTGTGAAGCGTGGGACGAGACGGCATGGCGACTCCCGGTTGATCGGCAGCCCTATTTAGCCGCTTGACGGGTCCGGGAAACAAGCCTAGCGTGATTAAACGTTTAATCTTTTTTGTTTCCGCTGATCCCCGCCACTGGAAAACGTGCTGATGCCTGTGTCCGACATCGATTTCGCTCATCTCAAGACGGTATTATATTCCAGCGTCCTGTCCGATGTGCTGGACGATTTCGGCCGGCGCGAGCAGGCGATGCGCCCGTTCATCCGTCCCCTCGACGAGGAGGCCGTGATGTTCGGGCGCGCGCGCACCGGGCTCTACATGAACGTCTACGCGGTCGGCGAAGGCGAGAATCCTTACGACATCGAAATCGCGCTGGTCGACGATCTCGGCCCCGACGACGTGGCGGTGTTCGGCTGCGACGGGCCGACCGAGCGGATCGCGCCCTGGGGCGAATTGCTGTCGACCGCCGCGCGCATCCGCGGGGCGGCAGGCTGCGTGACCGACGGGCTGGTGCGCGATGTCCGGCACATCCGCAAGATGGGCTTCCCGGTGTTCCATGGCGGCATCGGCCCGCTGGATTCCAAGGGGCGCGGCAAGATGATGGCCAAGGACGTTCCGGTCGCCTGCGCCGGCGTGCTGGTCCACCCCGGGGACCTGGTGTTCGGCGACATTGACGGCGTGGTGGTGATCCCCGCCGAGATCGCCCCCGAGGTGATCACGGCCGCGCTCGCCAAGATCAATGGCGAGAACCAGACCCGCCAGCACCTCGAAGAGGGGCTGAAGCTCGCGGATGTCTACGCGAAATACGGCGTGCTCTGAGACGCCGCTTCCATCGCCAGGGGATGTTTTCATGCCGCATTATTCGTTCGAGCGCTCGCGGGCGCTGATCGCCGAGGCCAAGCAATACATGCCCGGCGGGGTGAACAGCTTCGCCCGGCTCGGGGTCTCGCCGACGCCGCTGGTGTTCGAGAAGGCGGAAGGGCCGTATCTCTACGACGTCGATGGCAACAGGATCATCGACTATTACATGGGCCTCGGCCCGATCATCATCGGCCACCGCCCGCCGGAGGTCATCGCGGCGGTCAAGGCGCAGCTCGAACTCGGCGTGCTCTATAGCGGCCAGACCGAGCTGGAGTTCGAGGCGGCGCGACTGATCTGCGAAATGGTGCCCTGCGCCGAGCGGGTGCGCTTCGCGGTCTCGGGCACCGAGGCGGTGCAACTCGCCCTGCGCCTTGCCCGCGCCGCGACCGGGCGCAGCACCGTCATCAAGTTCGAGGGTCATTATCACGGCTGGATGGACAGCGTGCTGTGGAGCGTCTCGCCCCCGGTGGACGCCGCCGGCCCCGAACAGGGCCCGATCGCGGTGCCCGGCAGCCTCGGGCAGGACCTCTCGGCCGGCGAGCATCTTGAAGTGCAGGCGTGGAACCGGCCGGAATTCCTGCTGGCCCGCATCCGGCGCGGCGACGTGGCGGCGGTGATCATGGAAGCCTCCATGTGCAACACCGGCGCGTTGCTGCCGGTGAAGGGCTATCTGGAGGCGGTGCGGGAGGCGTGTACGCAGACCGGCACGCTTCTCATCTTCGACGAGGTGATCACCGGCTTCCGCGTCGCGCCGGGCGGGGCGCAGCAGTATTTCGGCGTCACGCCGGACCTTGCGACCTTCGCCAAGGCGGTCGCCAACGGCTTCCCGGTGGCCGCGCTCGCCGGCAAGGCCGAGATCATGGACCTGCTGGCCGGCGGCAAGGTGGTGCATGGCGGCACCTACAACGCCCAGCCGGTTGCCATGGCGGCGACGGTGGCGACGCTCAAGCTGCTGCAGGCGCCCGGCTTCTATGAGGGGATGACTGCGCGCGGCACCCGGCTGATGCAGGGCATCGAGGCGGCCTGCCGCGCGGCGGGGTTCCCGGTCTGGGTGAAAGGCTTCCCGCAGATTTTCTATGTCGGTCTCGGCATGGAGGAGCAGCCGCTCAACTATCGCGGCATGGCCGAGTTCGACCGCGCGCTGTACGTCAAGTTCACCACCGCGCTTCTGGAGCGCGGCGTGCGCACCACCGAGCGCGGCGCGTGGTTCCTGTGCGCCGATCACGACGACGCGGCGATCGACGCCACGCTCGACGCGGTGAAGGGCGCCCTGGCCGCCATCTCCTGAGAGACCGCCATTCAAACGACAAGGGCCGGAGCGGGCATCCCCGCTCCGGCCCTTCTGCTTTGGGGGCGCCGGTCAGTGGCCGGCGGAGCGGGCGATCTTGCGCTCCAGGCTCTGGCTGTAGAGCGAGAGTGAGAAGCAGCACACGAAGAACACGAAGGCCGCGAACACATAGCCCTCACGCCCGAGGCCGAGCCAGGCCGGGTCCTTGGTGGACTGTCCGACGATGCCGAGAATGTCGAACAGGCCGATGATCGAGACCAGCGTTGTGTCCTTGAACAGGTCGATCACCGTGTTGACGATGCCCGGCACGATCAGCCGGAACGCCTGCGGCAGGATGATCAGCCGGTGTGCGCCCCAATAGCCGAGCCCGAGCCCGGCGGCGGCCTCGTACTGGCCCTTGGAGATGCCCTGAAGCCCGGCGCGCACTACCTCCGCCATATAGGCGGCGACGAACAGCGAGAGGCCGAGCACGGCGCGCACCAGCCGGTCGAGCGTGAGCCCGTCGGGTAGGAACATCGGCAGCATCACCGTTGCCATGAACAGCACGGTGAGCAGCGGCACGCCGCGCCAGATCTCGATGAAGCCGATCGACAGCCAGCGCACCACCGGCAGGCGCGAGCGGCGCCCCAGCGCCAGTAGCACGCCGAGCGGCAAGGCAATCGCGGTGGTGGCATAGGTGAGCACGACGTTCAGCGTCAGCCCGCCCCATTGGTCGGTCGGCACCAATGGCAGGCCGAACACGCCGCCCACCAGCAGTACGCCGGCGATCAGCGGGCAGAGCGTGACCAGCATGACGACGCAGTGGGTGCGCCAGGGATTGCGCGGCCACATCGCCCCGGCGGCGAACACCGCCAGCACCAGCGCCGCGAGATTGATGCGCCAGCGCTCGGCCGGGGCGTAGCGGCCATAGAAGAACTGGTCGAACCGGGCATCGATGAACGCCCAGCACGCGCCGGCCCCGCATACCGAGCGGTCCGACCCGGCATAGACCGCGTCGAGGAAGGCCCAGCGCAGCAGGGGCGGCAAGGCGAGGGCGAGCACCGCCAGCATCGCCACGGTGAGGAAGCCGTTCAGCCGCGAATTGAACAGGTTCGCGTGAATCCAGTTGCGCAGGCGTGCGGTCATGGCTCAGCGCTCCTTAAGCGCGGTGGCGGCGTTCACCCGCTCCAGCGCGGCGGAGGCGGCGAGATTCACGGCGAGGAACACCAGCATCACGATGACCATGACCTCGATGGCGCGGCCCGACTGGTTCAGCACCGTGCCGGCAAAGATCTGCACGATCTCCGGATAGGCGATGGCGGCGCCCAGCGAGGAGCTTTTGATCAGGTTCAGGTACTGGCTGGTCACCTGCGGGATCATCACCCGCAGCGCCTGCGGCAGCACCACGAGGCGCAGCGTCAGCCAGGGTTTCAGCCCGAGGCTGCGGGCCGCCTCGGTCTGCCCCTTGCCGACGCCGGCGATCGAGGCACGCACGATCTCGGCGATGAAGGCGGCGGTATAGAGCGTGAGGCCGGCCCACAGCGCCACCAGCTCGGGCGGCAGGGTGACGCCGCCGGAGAAATTGAAGCCCTGCAGCTTCGGCACGCTCCAGCCATCCAGCGTCGCGATGAGCGCGACGAGGAGCGCGAGCGGCACCAGCCACAGCACCCC
This sequence comes from Ancylobacter sp. G4_0304, assembly GCF_047501495.1. Lineage (NCBI taxonomy): Bacteria > Pseudomonadati > Pseudomonadota > Alphaproteobacteria > Hyphomicrobiales > Xanthobacteraceae > Ancylobacter > Ancylobacter sp. G4_0304. The sequence continues at coordinate 21,157 of NZ_JAZDRM010000018.1, forward strand.
GCTGCGCCCGCGCGCGCCCGGCAGGCGGAGGCGGATCAGCGGCACCGCGACGAGGGCGAGCACGAAGGCGGCGAGCAGCGGGAGCGTCGCGGGCGAGGCGAGCGGGGCGGGCACGAACAGCCCGCGAATGTTGAGGAAGACGGTATCGGCGAGCGAGAGGCTCTGGCGCGCCTGTGGCAGCACCTGAAGCACGCCGACATACCAGAACACGATCTGCAGCAGCTGCGGGGTGTTGCGCACCACTTCGACGACGACGCCGGCGGTGTTGCGCACCAGCCAGTTGGTCGAGAGCCGCATGATGCCGAGCGTCAGGCCGAGAGCGGAGGCGGCGAGGATGCCGAGCACCGCCACCAGGACCGTGTTCAGGAAGGCGATGCCGAGCGCCTTGAGATAGGTGTCGGTGGAGGCGAAGGGCAGGATGTGGAACGGGATGTCAAAGCCCGCGGTCTGCCCGAGAAAGCCGAAATCGAGGCTCATGCCGCGACGGGCGAGATGTTCGGCGGCATTGCCGCCAAACCAGAGGGCCAGCAGCCCGGTGGCCAGGAGCAGCACGCCCTGCCAGAGCAGGGCGTGCGAGGACTTCATTGGCCAGAGCCCGGAGCTGCTGTCCTTCATGGCGTAACGCGTCCGGCCCGATCAACGGAACGGCAGCGGGTAGTGCAGGCCGCCATTGTTCCAGAGATTATTGAGGCCGCGCGGCAGGCCGAGGGCCTTGGGTCCGAAATAGGTGTCGTAGAGCTCGCCGTAATTGCCGTCGGCCTTGATCGCGCGCAGCGCCCATTCCGGGTCGAGGCCGAGCAGCTTGCCGAAATCGCCTTCCGTGCCGAGCAGGCGCATCACGAAGGGGTTCTTCGAGCTGGTCTTCATCTCGTCGGCATTGGCCTTGGTCACGCCGGACTCCTCGGCCTCCTTGAGGGCCGCGTCGACCCAGAAGGTGATGTCGCGCCAGCGCTCGTCGCCGTCACGGACGTGGATGCCGAGCGGCTCCTTGGAGATGACGGTCGGCAGGATCACCCAGTCGTCCGGCATCTTCATGGTGGAGCGGGCGGCGGCGAGCGAGCCGGTGTCGTCGGTGTAGCCGTCGCAGCGGCCAGCCTCGGCGGCGGCGAAGGCTTCCTCGGTCTTCTCGAACAGCAGCGAGTTGATGGTCACGCCCTTGGCGCGGGCATAGTCGGCGATGTTGAGTTCCAGCGTCGCGCCGGTGACCATGCACAGCGTGGCGCCATTGAGCTCGCTCGCTTCCTTCACGCCGAGGCTCTTGCGCACCATGAAGCCCTGGCCGGCGTAGAAATTGATCGCGACCTCGGTGAGGCCGAGCTGGACGTCGCGGGAGAAGGTGAGCGTGCTGTCGCGGATCAGCACGTCGATCTCGCCGGCCTGCAGCACGGTGAAGCGCACCTTGGCGGTCAGGCCGACATATTTCACCTTTTCCGGATCGCCGAGCACGGCGGCGGCGATGGCGCGGCAATAGGCGACGTCGAAGCCCTTCCACTTGCCGGCGGAGTCCTGGAACGCGAAGCCGGGAATGCCGGCATCGACGCCGCAGATCAGCTCGCCGCGCTTCTTGATCGCCTCGACCGTCGGGCCGGGGGCGGGCAGGGAGCTCTGCGCCATCGCGCCGGCGGTGGTCACGGCGAGGACCGCCGTCACGCCCGCGCACAGCGCAAGCCTCTTCATCACGTCACGGGCACGTTCACGCATGGCCAATCCTTTGGGGGTGAAGCGGGAAACGGGAGGGGGTCAGACTTCAGAGGGAAGGTCGTAATTCACCGGCTCGGCGTGCCATCCGGCCTTGCGCTTGGCCCAGTAGGTCTCGCGCAGGCGCTGGCTGACCGCCCCGGGGCGGTCATTGCCAAGAATGCGGCCGTCGAGCCGGGTGACGCCAACGACGCCGCCGGCCGTGGTGGAGAGGAACACCTCGTCAGCGTCGCGCAGCTCGCTGAGCGGAACGGGGCGGATTTCGCAGGGAATGCCCAGCTCGGCGCACAGGTCGATGACCGACAGGCGGGTAATGCCTTCGAGCACGTTGGTCGCTGGCGTTGAGACCACGCCATCGGTGACGCAGAACACGTTGAAGCCCGGCCCCTCGGTGACGTTGCCGTCATGGTCGAGCAGGATCGGGTTGTCCGCGCCTTGGTCGTGCGCCTCGAACAGGCCGGCGGTCATGTCCGCCCAGTGAAAGTTCTTGGCGCGGGCGTCGACGCTGGACTGCGGGATGCGCGGGGTCGAGGCGACGATCATGTGCGCGCCGCGGTCCACGATCTCCGGCGCCATCAGCCACACGAAGGGAATGGCATAGGCGCTCAGATAGTTGCGGGCATTGACCGGGTGATACTTCATCCCCGGCTGCGGGCGCCCGCGCAGGCAGTCCATGGCGACATAGGCGTTCTTCAGGCCGGACAGCGCGACGAGGCGGTGCAGGATCGCGCGGATGTCGTCGTCGCTCTCCTTCGGCTTGAGGCGCATCGACTCCATCGAGGCACGGAAGCGGCGCAGATGGTCGTCGAGGCGGAAGAAGCTGCCGTCCCACACGCTCACCACGTCATAGGTCACGTCCGAGCGCCGAAAGCCCCAGTCGGTGACCGGAATGCGCGCCTCGGAGACCGGCATGTAGGCCCCGTCCATGTAGGCAGCGCCGGCCGGCCACCGGGCAGGAGCGGGGGCATCGGCGGGCGGTGCGCTCAGGGCGGCGTCGGCTGACATCGAAGTCTCCACGGCGGGTGAACAGGCGACAGCAACGTGATAAATTAAACGTTTAATCATGATAGTTTCGCCCCGATTGGGCGTCAACACGGATTCCGCTCGTTTTGTAGGCATGGGTAAAAGGCGCGCAGGCGCGACTTGGCGAGCTCTGCCTTTCTAAAGGCAGGCCGACGCGCAAAAAGACGGCGCGCGACCCCTCGGCGCGACCCGTCGATTGGACGGGTCGCGGGGTCGGTCGTTCACCAAAATGGGGCGGTGTCGGGCGGGCGGATCAGCTCCGCAGGCCGGGCGCCTCGCGGCCGGTGCGGGCGACATATTCAGTGTAGCCGCCGCCATATTGGTGGATGCCCTCGGGCGTGACTTCCAGCACCCGGTTCGACAGCGCGGCGAGGAAGTGCCGGTCATGGCTGACGAACAGCATCGTGCCCTCGAAGCTCGCCAGCGCGGCGATCAGCATTTCCTTGGTCGCCATGTCGAGATGGTTGGTCGGCTCATCGAGCACCAGGAAGTTCGGCGGGTCGAACAGCATTTTCGCCATGACGAGGCGGGCCTTCTCGCCGCCGGACAGCACGCGGCAGCGCTTCTCTACGTCGTCGCCGGAAAAGCCGAAGGCGCCGGCCAGCGCGCGCAGCGACCCCTGCGCCGCCTGCGGAAAGGCATCCTCCAGCGATTCGAACACGGTGCGCTCGCCGTCGAGCACTTCCATGGCGTGCTGGGCGAAATAGGCCATCTTCACGCTGCCGCCCACCGCCACCGTGCCGGTGTCAGGTTCGGCGGCGCCCGCCACCAGCTTGAGCAGGGTCGACTTGCCGGCGCCGTTGACGCCCATGATGCACCAGCGCTCGCGGCGACGGACATGGAAATCGAACCCGTCATAGATGGTGCGTGCGCCATAGCTCTTATGCAGGTTCTTGATGCTCACCACGTCCTCGCCGGAGCGCGGGGCGGGCTGGAACTCGAACGCCACGGTCTGGCGGCGGCGCGGCGGCTCGACGCGCTCGATCTTGTCGAGCTTTTTCACCCGGCTCTGCACCTGCGCAGCATGAGAGGCGCGCGCCTTGAAGCGCTCGATGAAGGCGATCTCCTTGGCGAGCATCGCCTGCTGGCGCTCGAACTGCGCCTGCTGCTGCTTGTCGGTTAGCGCGCGCTGCTGGGCGTAAAATTCGTAATCGCCGGAATAGGAGGTCAGCGCGCCGGCATCGATCTCGATGATCTTGTTGACGATGCGGTTCATGAACTCGCGGTCGTGCGAGGTCATCATCAGCGCGCCGTCATAGCCCTTGAGGAAGCTCTCCAGCCAGATCAGGCTTTCGAGGTCGAGATGGTTGGATGGCTCGTCGAGCAGCATCACGTCCGGGCGCATCAGCAGGATGCGGGCGAGCGCGACGCGCATCTTCCAGCCGCCCGAGAGCTTGCCGACATCGCCCTCGATCATCTCCTGAGAGAAGCCGAGGCCGGCCAGCACCTCGGAGGCGCGGCCCTCCAGCGAATAGCCGTCCAGTTCCTCGAAGCGGGCCTGCACCTCGCCATAACGCTCGATGACCGCGTCCATCTCGTCGGCGCGGTCGGGATCGACCATGGCGGCTTCCAGCTCGCGCAACTCGGCGGCGATCGCGCTCACCGGGCCGGCGCCGTCCATCACCTCGGCCAGCACCGAGCGGCCCGAAGCCTCGCCGACATCCTGGCTGAAATAGCCGATGGTGATGCCGCGATCGGTCGAAACCTGCCCCTCGTCGGGCGCTTCCTCGCCAGTGATCAACCGGAACAGCGTGGTCTTGCCGGCGCCGTTGGGGCCGACGAGGCCGATCTTCTCGCCCTTGAGCAGGGCGGCGGAAGCCTCGATGAAAACGAGCTGCTTGCCGTTCTGCTTGCCGATATTGTCGAGACGGATCATGCGCGGGGAACCTCAAGGCAATGGTGCCGCGCACATAGAGCACGCGCCGATCAGATTAAAGACAATCTGATCGGATAACGCGTTCTCTGTGAGTATATTAGAGACTGATTCACCGATCAGATTGATTCAATCTGGTCGGATCAGGCTCTAGAGCCTTTTTCGCGGTTGCGAAAGGGGCGGGGCGTCGCGGGTGGAAAAGCATGCGGCCTTGCTATCGGCCGGGCACGGGCCGCGATAGATTGGCGGCGGCGCGTTTTGCCGGCCTGTGGCAGTCCCATGAAGATCCTTCTGCTCGAAGACCATCCCTCCATGCGCGAGATCATCGCCGACCACTTGACCCGCAGCGGGTTCGTGGTCGACGCGGTGGGCACCGGCGACGAGGCGCTCGCCGCGGTGGCGACCACCGCCTATGACGCCATGGTGATGGACCTCGGCCTGCCGGACATTGACGGCATGGAGGTGCTGCGCCAGGTCCGCGCCCGCACCGCCGACCGCCTGCCGGCGCTCATCGTCACCGCGCGCGACAGCCTGGAGAGCCGGCTGAGCGGCCTCAATTCCGGTGCCGACGACTACATCGTCAAGCCGTTCGAGCTGGTGGAGCTGGAGGCGCGGCTGCGCGTGGTGCTGCGCCGTCCCGGCCAGCGCGGCGCGGTCACCCATTCGTTCGGCGGCCTGTCCTTCGACACGCTGTCGCGCGAGGTGCGCATCGACGGCGTGCCGGTCGAGTTCGCCCGCCGTGAACTGGCGCTGCTGGAAGAGCTGCTGCGCGCAGCCGGGCGTGTGGTGGTGAAGGACGCGCTGGAAGACCGGCTCTATTCCATCGACCGCGAGGTCACGCCCAACGCCATCGAGGCCGCGGTGTCGCGGCTGCGCAAGAAGCTCGCGGCCGCCAAATGCGGCGTGGTGGTGAACACGGTGCGCGGCATCGGCTACCGGCTGGCCGCGGGAGGCGAGGGTGACGCGTAGCTACAGCCTGCGCTACCGGCTGGTGGCGGCGATGTCGCTGACCTTCCTGCTCGGCCTCGGCGGGGCGATGGTCTATTTTTATTTCGAGGCCTATGCCGTGGGCGCGGCGCTGGACGAGCGCACGCTGCAGAGCCAGGCGCGGGAGCTCACCGCCGGCATGGCGGCCTCGCCCGATGGCCGGGTCGCCTTCCACCTGCCGCCCCCGCTCGCGCGCCTGTACGAGGGCGCCGATTCCAAGTCGTTCTACACAGTGTTTGACGCGGCCGGCCGGCCGGTGCTGCGCTCGCCCAACCTCACCATGCCGCTGCCGGCGGTCGAGGCGCCGGCCTCCGGGGGCTATAGCGAGATGCGCTTCGTCGACGCCGAGCCCGGGCAGATCGCCGCGCTCTCGGTACGGATCAATGCGGGCGACACGCTGGTGATCGGCCGCGCCAAGCCCGACGAGGACGCGCTGGCCTTCACCGTGATCGAGGAGGAGCTGGAAGCCTTCGTCATCGTGCTGGTGCCGTTCATCCTGCTCTCGCTGCTCATCATCTGGCAGATCACCCAATGGAGCCTGCGCCCGGTGGCACGCGCTTCCGAGGAGGCGATGGCGATCGGGCCGGGCAATGAATCCGGGCGCATCGCGGTCGAGGGACTTCCGAACGAGATACGCCCGCTCGCCGACGCCGCGAACGGGGCGGTGGAGCGGCTGGCCCGGGCCTATGCGGTGGAGAAGCGGCTCACCGCCGATGCCGCGCATGAGCTGCGCACACCGCTCGCCGTGCTCAATCTGCGGCTCCAGCAGGCGCGGATGACCGGCGTGGTGGACTGGCCGCAGCTGGAACGTGAGATCGCGACGCTCAACAAGCTGGTGAACCAGCTTCTCGACCTCGCCCGCAAGGAAAGCGCGGAGCACGATGCCAGCCCCGTCGGCACCACGCTGATCAACCTCTCACGCATCGTCCGCGAGGCGGCGGCAATGGTGCTGCCTTTGGTCGAGCAGGCCGGCCGGGCCATCGATATCGTCGAGCCCGCGGAAGCGCATCTGCGCGGGCAGCCCGACGATCTGCGCGACATGTTCCGCAACCTCATCGAGAACGCGCTGCATCACGGGCGCGGGCGGATCACGGTGCGGGTACGGGCGGTGAACGCGCCAGCGCACGGCTTCATCGTCGAGGTCGAGGACGAGGGCACCGCGGTGATCGACGACGCGCTATTCACCCGGTTCAGGAAGGGCAACCCGGCCTCCAGCGGCACCGGGCTCGGGCTCGCCATCGTCCGTCAGGTAGCGCGCAATCATGGCGGGGAGGTCGCCTTCGTGGCCGAGGCCGGCCATACCTGCGTGCGCGTGTTCCTGCCCACCGGCCAGCGCTGAGCGGCTCAGTCCACGGCCGGCCGGAAGCTGTCCGGCTCGAAGCCCGCCGGGTCGCCGTAGCGGTCGAACCAGCCCGGGGGCATGCCGTCGAAGTCACGGTCGCAATAGAAGGCCAGAAGCTGCACGTCACCGTTGCGGATCCAGTAATCCGCGCTGCACCCGCAGGCATCGAGGTCCGGCACGAAGCACCGAATAGGCAGCCAGCCCTCGGCGTCGGGCAGGGGTGGTCCGTTCATCGCGCCGTTGCCCATCGGCAGGCGCGAGGTCTGCGGCGCCGGAAGGACGGCCGGCGCGATCAGCGCGCCGATCCGCCGCAACAGGTGAAGGGAGGGAGTCAGTTGGGGCATGGGCGCTCTCCTTCCCGCGCTCACGGCAGCGAGCCGACAAGGGTCGCGGGTGCGTCGGCAGAGCCGACGATGGTCGCGGGCGCGCCGGCAGCGCCGACGATGGTCGCGGGCGCGCCGGCAGCGCCGGTCGAGGCGCCGGCCGGGCCGCGATAGTCGTAGCCGATGCGGTAGAAGAACCGTCCCGCCGGCTTGCCGTCCTTGAGGATGGGCTGTTCCACCGTCTCGCCGAGCCGGCCGAACTGGCCGGCCAGTGCTTCGTCATCGATCTGCCGGCGCTTGAAGGAGAACAGCACGGCGGGGCGGCCGCGCAGGGGTTCGGCGCGGTGCCAGTAGCCGTACATCAGGCTGGGCAGGCCCAGAATGCCGCGCCCGACCGAGTTGTCGACGCCCTCGCCGTCCTCGTTGTTGCTGTAGAAGGCGAGTTGGCTGGCGATGTTGTAGGTGTCCATGCCGACCATGAGCGGCTCCTCGCCGGTGGCGTTCTCCACCTGCCGCTCCAGCGTCTCGGCCGCGCGGCCGAATTCGCGCCACGCCACCGGCACCGCCGGCAGGCTCGCGACATAGCCGAGGCCGGGCAGGCCGAGGACGAGATAGTTCAGCCCGAGCCCGTACAGCACCAGCGTGACCGCCACCGTCGGCACCCACGCAGGACGCAGGCGAAGCTGGAGGCGCGAGGAACGCTCGGCCGCCGCCAGTATCGCCGCCGCCATGGCGGGAACCGTGGCCAGCCAGAGCGGGCCGGTCCAGTTCAGCTTGACGGTGTGCGTCAGGCTGAAGACCACGAACACCGCGAGCGGGGTGAGCGTGAACACCAGGATGAACCGCGAGAAGCGCCGCGCGCTCGGGTCGGCCTGGCGCGCGCCGGGGCGCCGGCGCCGGTCCCACAGCGCGGCCATCGCCGCTATCAGCCCCGGCGGCGTGAGCAGCCCCGCCGCGCAGAGGATCAGCGCCGGCAGCGAGAACCGCGTGGCGGCATCGATGCGTCGCGTGCTCTGGAACGCGAAGGAGGCGAGGTCGTGCTCCAGGTTCCAGACGATCACCGGCGAGAAGATGGCGAGCGCCAGCAGCGCCGCCAGATAGGGCTGCGGCCGCTTGAGCCACTCGCGCGCCCGCACGTCGGCCAGCATGAAGATGAGGGTGGCCGGACCCAGCAGGGCGATGGTGTATTTCGACAGCATGCCCAGCCCGATGCAGATGCCCGCGCCCCACCAGGCGGAGCGGCGCCCACCCACCAGTGCCCGCTCCAGGAAGAACAGCGCGCCGGCCCAGCACGCGGTCAGCGGCGCGTCCGGCGTCATGATCAGGCCGGTGGCGAAGTAGAACGGCAGCACGGCCACCAGCAGCAGGCTGACGAAGGCCGCCGACTTGCCGAACATGCGATGGGTGAGGCGGAAGCTGAAGAAGGCGGTGGCGAACCAGCACAGCCAGGCGCCGATGCGCACGCCGAACTCGGTGTTGCCGAACAGCGCGGTGCCGGCATGGATTACCCACGCCACCATGGGCGGGTGGTCGAGATAGCCGATATCAAGGTGCTGCGCGTAGTTCCAGTAATAGGCCTCCTCCGGCAGCAGGTCGGCGAGGCCGATAAACAGCAGGCGCAGCAGCACGACATAGCCGACCACGCCGATGGCGGCGACGCGCCAGCGAATGTCATGGGGTACGCGCGGATTGACCGAGGGAAACACGAAGAAGGCCGAGCCGAGATAGCTCACGATCGCCGCCGCGCCGATGGCGAACAGGATGGCGATCTGCGGCAGGAGATGGAACAGCGTGGTCCCGCCGGCCAGCACCCCGCCGCGTATGGCGAGCGCCAGCAGGCAGACGGTGAAGAACCGCCGGTAATGCCCGCTTCCCTGCGCGCTCGCGGGTTTGGAGCTGTCGGCGAAGGCCCAGCGCGCATTCAGCACATAGTTCGACACCGTGGCGACGCCGAAGCTGCCGACCTGTGCGGTCATCAGCCCGGCATGGAGCGCGAACAGCAGCTCGAAGACCAGCAGATCGACGGCCATGCCGATCAGCCCCACCAGCGCGAAGCGTGCCGCGCCGCCGGCCGAGACCGCACCGCCGGCCAGCACCAGCAACCGGCGCAGATAGGCGACCATCTGCGTTTTCCCGATCTTGGACTCGCCGTGGATGCGGTCCGGGAACACGATCGGCACCTCGCGGACCTTCAGCGCGCCGCCGCCATGGGCGATGACCTCCAGCCCGATCTTGAAGCCGGCGGCTTCCGGGTCGACCGCGAGCAGCCGCTCGCGGCGCACGGCGAAGAAGCCGGACATCGGGTCCTTGAGCTCGGTCAGCGGCCAGGCGAGCAGCCCGCCGAGCCGCGACAGCAGCAGGCGCTGAAGCGGCCAGTCCGGCGTCGCGCCGCCGCGCACATAGCGGCTGCCGACCGCCATGTCGCAGGTTCCGTCCAGCACCGGCTCCACCAGCGCGCCGAGGCGCTCGGGCGGGTGGCTCAGATCGGCGTCCATCACCACGACGATATCGGTGCGGGCCACGCGGGCCGCGTTCAGCACGTCGCCGGCAAGCCCCCGCCCGCCGCCGCCGGAGACGAGGCGCACCTGCGCGGCCTTCTCCCATTCGCGCACCCGCTCGACCGTGCCGTCGGTGGAGCCGCCATCGGCGACCAGCACCTCGAAGGCGAGGCCGGGATTTGCCTGCGCGAAGATCGCGGCGAGCAGCACGTCGATATTGTCGACTTCGTTGAGGGTGGGAACGATGACCGTGGTCAGAACGGCAGTCTGCGAGGGAGCGAGCACGGGGAAGCCCTGGATTGGACACGGGACACGCGTCCGGCCCTGAGGACCGTCCGCCCCGTGACCATCCGGGGGCTAGCTGACCGCAGCCTGACGTCCCGGAACCATCGCTTGCGCGCCGGGCTCAGGCGGCGGCGGGTGTGCCCTGTGGCGCGGCCTTGGCGCGCAGCAGCATGCCGAACAGGTCGCGCGGCTCGTCGGGGTCGGCGAGCAGGTCCAGCTCCTCGTAGAAGCCTGTCCCGGCAAGCTTTTCACGCACATAGCGCAGGGCCGAGAAATCCTCGATGGCGAAGCCCACGGAATCGAACAGCGTGATCTGCCGGGCGTCGCGCCGGCCCTGCGTCTGCCCCGCGACCACCCGCCACAGCTCCGTGACCGGGTGGTCGTGTGCAAGCTGCTGGATCTCGCCTTCGATCCGGGTCTGCGGCGGGAACTCCACGAAGATGTCGGAGCGCCTGAGAATGTCGGCCGCCAGCTCGGTCTTGCCGGGACAATCGCCGCCGACCGCGTTGATGTGCAGGCCCTCGCCGACCATGTTGTCGGTCAGGATGGTGGCGTATTGCTTGTCGGCCGTGACGGTGGTGACGATCTGCGCGCCCGCCAGCGCCTCCTCACCGGAGGAACAGATCGCGATGTCGAAGCCGAGCCCGTCGAGATTGCGCGCGCATTTCTCGCTGGCGCTGCGGTCGAGGTCGTAGAGCCGCAGCCGGTCCACGCCGAGAATGGCCTTGAAGGCCAGCGCCTGAAACTCGGACTGCGCGCCATTGCCGATGATCGCCATGGTGCGCGCGCCCTTCGGGGCGAGGTATGTCGCCGCCATGGCCGAGGTGGCGGCGGTGCGCAGAGCGGTTAGGATGGTCATCTCGCTGAGCAGCACGGGATAGCCGGACGACACCTCGGCCAGCACGCCGAAGGCGGTCACGGTCTGGCGGCCGTCGCGGGTGTTCTTCGGGTGGCCGTTGACATATTTGAAGCCGTAGACCGCGCCGTCGCTGGTCGGCATCAGCTCGATCACGCCGTCATGGGAGTGCGAGGCGATGCGCGGGGTCTTGTCGAACAGTTCCCAGCGCCGGAAGTCCGCCGCGATGAAGCCCGCCAGCTCGACGAGGAAGCGCTCGACGCCGATGGCGTTGACCAGCTTCATCATGTTGTCGACGCTGACGAACGGCACCACGTTGAGTTTTCGCGCGTCGCTCATGGTTCAGTAGCTCCGTGTGGGGCGGTCGAGCACGCGCCGGCCCAGCAGGCTGGCGGTGAGGTCGACCATGAGGCGCGCGGTGCGCCCGCGCTCGTCGAGGAAGGGGTTGAGTTCCACCAGGTCGAGGCTGGTGACGCGCTCGCTTTCGTGCAGCATCTCCATCACCAGATGCGCCTCGCGGAACGTCGCCCCGCCCGGCACGGTGGTGCCGACGCCCGGCGCGATGTCGGGGTCGAGGAAATCGACGTCGAGGCTGACATGGAGCAGCCCGTCCTCATCCTCCACGCGCTGGAGGAAGGGGCGCAGCAGCGCGGCGAAGCCGAACTCGTCAATGGCCCGCATGTCGTGCACGGTGATGCCGGAGCGCGCGATGGTGCGGCGCTCGGCCGGATCGACACTGCGAATGCCCATCATGCACACGCGCGAGGGGTCGAGCGGGGCGTGGAGCGGGGGAAAGATGCCCTCGAAGCCCGGCTGGCCGGTGGCATAGGCCATGGGCACGCCGTGGAGATTGCCGCTTTCGGTGCTGTCCAGCGTGTGCAGGTCCGGATGGGCGTCGAGCCAGAGCACGAAAAGCGGGCGCCCAAGCTCCGCCGCGCGGCGCGACAGGCCGGACAGCGTGCCGGCGGCGAGGCAATGATCGCCGCCGAGCGTGATCGGCAGCCCTTCCGCGCTGGCCTCATAGACCGCCTCCGACAGAACCTTGGTCCAGCCGACCACCTCGCGGAGCGACTTGATCGCGGCATTGCCATGGGCGGGCGCGGGCGCGGGCGCGTCGGCGGGGGCGAGGTTGCCGCGGTCGATCACCTCATAGCCAAGGTCGCGCAACGTGCTCGTAATGCCGGCAGCGCGGAAGGCGCTCGGGCCCATGTCGCAGCCGAGACGGCCGGTGCCCTCCTGAACGGGGGCGCCGAGAAGGATGCAGGTGCGCGGCATATCGGTCTCCGGTGTCATGGCAAAAGCCTAGCGGCGGGCACTGGCGGAATGAACATTGAATATTGGCAATTAGCTCAGATGAATTTATCAAAGTGATGGCATTGGCTTTCAAAACGGCAATTCATGGACGATCTCGACCAGAAGCTGCTCGCCCTGCTGCGCCATGACGGCCGGCGCAGCGTCTCGGATCTCGCGCTGGAAACCGGCGTGTCGCGCGCCACGGTGCGGGCGCGGATCGAGCGCATGGAGCGCGAGGGCGATATTGTCGGCTACACGGTGATCCTGCGCGCCGACGCCATCGCCATGCCGGTGCGCGGCATCATGATGATCGAACTGGAAGGGCGCACGGCGGACCGGGTGGTGGATGTGCTCGGCGGCTTCCCGGAAATCTCGGCGGTGCACACCACCAACGGAAAGTGGGACCTCATCGTGGAACTCGGCACCGAGAGCCTCGCCGACCTCGACGCGATCCTGCGCCGCATCCGGCTCATCCCGGGCATCATGGCGTCCGAGACCAATCTGCTGCTCGCCACCCCGCGCACCACGCGGGCACGGCTGTAGGCGTCGAGAGCCCTTTCCGATCAGACGGAATCGTCTGATCGATAAGAAAGTGCTCTCGATTCAAAGAGCTGGAGCATTTTCTCTTCGTGAAAGTCGATCAACTTTCGCGGAAAATGCTCTAAATCCGCAGCCACGCGCCCGAGCGGATCGCCGCCGCGATGGTGAGCCCATAGACCACCAGCGCCAGCGACAGGGCGGCAAACAGCGCGTAGAGCGAGCCGGTGAGGCTCAGCACCAGCCAGCCGCCGCCGAGCGCGATGACGATGCGCGCGATCCCGGCGACGATCGGCCAGAACAGCCGTCCCGCGCCCTGGCAGGCGAAATAGAGCGACAGGCCGAGCCCGAAGAAGCCATAGAACGGTCCGACCACCCGCAGATAGGCGCTGCCCGCCGCGATCATCTCCGGCTCGGCGCTGAACAGCGACAGCCACGCCTCGGGGAACAGTGCCGCCGTCACGCCGATTGTCTCGGTGAGCACGAAGGTCAGCCCCGCCCCGGCCCAGGCAATCTTCATCGCCCGGTCGCCGCGCCCGGCGCCGATATTGGTGCCGACCATGGCGACCATCGGCGCGCCCATGCCGAAGATCAGCGGCAGCAGCAGATATTCCAGCCGAACCCCGGTGCCGAACCCCGCCACCGCTTCGACGCCGGCCGAGGCGGCGACCAGCGCGGTGGCACCGGCAATGGTGATGTTGGTCTGCAGCGAGGTGAAGGTCGAGAGCATGCCGATGCGCAGGATGCTGGCGAGCGGCGCCCAGCGCAGCCTTACAAAGGTGAGCCGCGCTGGGTTGCGGCCGGACAGGACGTACCAGGCCATGGCCAGCGTGCCGCCGGCGAAATAGGTAAGCAGCGCCACCGCCCCGCCGGCAATGCCCAGCGCCGGAATCGGGCCGAAGCCGAAGATCAGCACTGGCGAGGCTGGGATCAGGAACACAACGCCGCCGCAGATGACGCTGGCGGGAAACAGCATGTTGCCGGTGCCGCGAATGATGCTGGCGAGGCCGTTCATCAGCCAGATCAGCACGATGCCGGTGAACAGCGTATTTGAATAGAGCAGCGCCGCCTCCAGTTCCCCGCCCGCGCCGCCGAGGAAGGCGTAGATCGGGCGCCCGAACAGCAGGAAGATCGCCGAGAAGCCGAGGCCGAACAGGACGCTGATGGCCAGCGCGTGCAACACCAGCGCGTCCGCGCCCGCGCGGTCGCCGGAGCCGAGCGCGCGGGCGATGGCCGAGGAGATGCCCCCGCCTATGGCGCCGGCCGAGATCGCGGTCATCAGCATGAAGGCGGGGAACACCAGCGCCATGCCGGCGAGCGCGTCGGTGCCGAGCCGCGCCACCCACCAGGTCTCGATCAGGCCGGTGGAGGCCTGCGCCAGCATGATCAGCACGTTCGGCCAGGCGAGGCGGATCAGCAGCGGCACGATGGGCGCCTCGATGAGGCGCTGGGTGCGGCGATCGATGCTGTGATCCATGGAAGAGCCGATCGCCCCGGTGGCCGTGCTGGTCATGACTGTCTTCTAGCGTTGGAGGCGGGGACGGCGCCAGTCATGCCGCAGCGGCAGACACGCGCCGCTCGCGCACCGCCACGATGGCGACGGAGGCGATGAGGCAGAGCAGGCCGGCGACGAAGAAGGCCGGCAGGTAGGTCTGGTAGAAGGTGCGGCTGAAGCCGGCGCCATAGGCCGCGCTCGCCGCGCCGAGCTGGTGGCCGGCGAAGATCCAGCCGAACACCAGATTGGCGCGGTCGCCGAACTTCTCGGCGGCGAGCTTCACGGTGGGCGGCACCGTCGCCACCCAGTCGAGCCCGTAGAACACCGCGAAGACCGACAGGCCGTAGAAGCTGAAATCGCTATAGGTCAGGTAGATCAGCGACAGGCCGCGCAGGCCGTAATACCAGAACAGCAGCCAGCGGCTGTCCACCCGGTCGGATAACCAGCCGGAGCCGACCGTGCCGACGAAATCGAACACGCCAATCAGCGCCAGCATGCTCGCCGCCGTCACCGCCGCGAGCCCGTAATCGCCGCAGAGCGAGACGAAATGGGTCTGCACCAGACCGTTGGTCGAGGCGCCGCAGACGAAGAAGGTGCCGAACAGCACCCAGAAGGTGCGGGACTTGGAGGCGTCGCGCAGCGCCAGCAGCGGCGAGGCCAGCATGGCGGTGAAGGTCGTGGGATGCGCCGGGTTCGGCGTCGGCGCGGAGGCGCCATAGGGCAGAAGGCCGAGATCGGACGGCCGGTCGCGCATCAGCACGAGCACGGCGAGCGCGGCGACCAGCAGCATGGCGAGCACGAAGGACAGCGCGCCGCGCCAGCCCATGGCTTCGGTGAGCTGCGCCAGCAGCGGCAGGAACACGAGTTGGCCGGTGGCGGTGCTGGCGGTCAGCAGACCCATGACGAGGCCGCGCCGCTGCGCGAACCAGCGCGTGGCGACGGTGGCGCCGAGCACCATGGCGGTGAGCCCAGTGCCGAAGCCGACCACGACGCCCCACAGCAGCAGCAAATGCCAGACCTTGGTCATGAAGAACGAGCCAAGCACGCCGGCGCCGATGAGCGCGAGCGCCACGCTCGCCACCGGGCGAAGGCCGAAGCGGTTCATGAAGGCGGCGGCGAACGGACCCATCAGCCCGAACAGCAGCAGCCGCACCGCGAAGCCCGAGGAGATGTCGGCGGTCTCCCAGCCGAACTCCGCCTGCAACGGGGCGATCAGCACGCCCGGCGCGCCGACCGCGCCGGCGGTGACGAGCATGGTGAGGAACGTCACCGCCGCGACCACCCATCCATAATAGATGCCGCGTCGGGCGAAGAAGGCGGGAAGCGCTGCCGTCGCGGCCGGGGGTAGGGGGCTCATGATCGGTTCCTCTAGAGCGGGTATATGCCCGCATTTCGTTAAAAATCAGATGGCGGCGACGAGCTGCGCCAGCGCGTCGAGACGCGCGGCGCCGACGCTGGCTTCCAGCTGCGCTTGGCAGTCTTCCCAGAGCGGGATCGCCTGCGCGAGTAGCGCTTCACCCGCCGGCGTCAGTTCCACCATGGCCTCGCGCTGGTCGTCCTCGCCGCGCCCGGTGGCGACCAGCCCCATGCGCTCGATCACGCGCACATTGCGCCCGATGGTGGAGCGGTCCAGCTCGGTGAGCTTGCCGAGCGCGGTCAGGCTCATCGGCTGGTGGCGCGCGATTTTCCGCAGCAGCGAATATTGCGCAATGTTGATGCCGAGCGGCGCCAGCGCGGCGTCGTAGCGGGCGGAAACCTTGCGGGTGGCAAGGCGCAGCAGGTTGCAGTGGCAGCTTGTGGACATGAAGCGTGTATATACCCGCGTTGTTTGCTTGTCCATGCGCGCGGAGCATTGCCGGGCTGCGCCCTTGAACCGGCGCGCGGGCTCGCTTAGCGATTGGCCGACCATGACGGGAGGATGTCTCATGTCGAAAGCCACGCGCGCGACCCGGGCGCTGGAACAGGCGGGCATCGCCTTCACGGTGCACAGTTATGAGTACGACCCCGATGCCGAGCATATCGGCCTTCAGGCGGCGGCGGCGATCGGCGAGGAGCCGGCGCGGGTGCTCAAGACGCTGATGGCGCTGGTCGACGGCAAGCCGGTCTGCGTGATCGTGCCGTCCGATCGCGAGGTCTCGATGAAGAAGCTCGCGAGCGCCTTCGGCGGCAAGGCGGCGCAGATGATGAAGCCGTCCGACGCCGAGCGCGTCACCGGCTTCAAGGTCGGCGGCATCAGCCCGTTCGGCCAGATGAAGCGCGTGCCCACCGCCATCGAGGCGCAGGCGCTGGCGCATGAGCTGGTCTATGTGAATGGCGGCCAACGCGGCCTTCAACTCCGGCTCAATCCCGCGGATGTGGTGGCCGCCCTCGGCGCGCTGGCGGTGCCGGTGGTGGCGTAACCGCAGCGTGCGAACGCGCTGCCCGGCCGGCATTGCCGCAAGACCGCGTGGGCCTCGCGCGTCAGCATGACGGAAATCTCAGGCCGGGATGTCCGGCAACAGGAGTTGCCGTCATGATGAACCGCCGCGATTTCGTTTCCCTGCTCGCCGCAGGGGCCGCCGTCTCCGCCCTACCGCGTATGGCCGCCGCGCAGGCCGTTCCCCCGGTGCGCAACGTCGTGCTGGTGCATGGCCTGTTCGCCGACGGGTCGTGCTGGTCCGAGGTGATCGCCCGCCTTCAGGCGCGCGGCCTCAACGTCACGTCGGTGCAGAATCCCCTGACCACGCTGGACGAGGCGGTGGCGGAGACCAACCGCGTTCTGGCGCGGCAGGACGGGCCGACCGTGCTCGCCGGCCATTCCTTCTCCGGCATGATCGTGACGCAGGCCGGCATGGCGCCGAACGTCTCGGCGCTGGTCTACATCGCCGCCCGCGCCCCCGATGCCGGGGAGGACTATACCGCGCTCGCCAAGACGTTCCCGACCCCGCCCGCTTCCGCCGGCATCCTATTCGACGGCGATGAGGGCCGGCTGAGCGAGGAAGCTTTCCTGCGCGATTTCGCCGGCGATGTGCCCAAAACGACGGCGAAGGTGCTCTATGCCGTCCAGCAGCCGTTCCACAAGGCGCTGCTCACGGGTCGCACCACCGAGGCGGCGTGGCGCCACAAGCCGAGCTTCTACGCGGTCTCGACTGAAGACCGCACCATCAACCCCGATCTCGAACGCTTCTTGGCCAAGCGCATGAACGCGACCACGATCGAGCTTCCGTCGAGCCACCTCTCGCTGATCTCGCATCCCGACGAGGTGGCCGGGCTGATCCTGAAGGCCGCCGGGCAGGGCAATGGCTGAGCGCGCTCAGGCCGGCCGGTCCGCGAGACGGACCGGCGCCAGGCCCGGCAGATCCGGCCCGAGCGGGACGATACCGTTCGGGTTCAGCGCCTTGATCGAGTAGTAGCCGCGCTTGATGTGGTCGATGCTCACGGTCTCCCGCACGCCTGGAATGTCGAGCACGCGCATCATGTAGCCGTGAAGCCCGGCATAGTCGGCCAGCCGGCGCAGATTGCACTTGAACAGGCCGAAATAGGCGGCATCAAAGCGCACCAGCGTGACGAAGAGGCGGATATCCGCCTCGGTCAGCGCGTCGCCGGTGAGGAAAAGCCGGCCATCGCTGAGGCGCGCCTCCAACTCGTCCAGCATGGCGAACACATCCGCGAAGGCTTCCTCATAGGCGAGCTGCGTGGTGGCGAAGCCGGCGCGATAGACCCCGTTATTCAGGCGCGGATAGATCGCGGCGTTGAGCGCGTCGATCTCCGCGCGCAAGGCCGGCGGGTAGAGGTCGAGCGTCGCGTCGGCAAGCGCGCCGAAGCCTTCGTTGAAGATGCGAAGAATATCGGCGGATTCATTGTTCACGATGGTGCCGCGCGTCTTGTCCCACAGCACCGGCACGGTGGCCCGGCCGGTGTAATGTGGGTCGGCGCGGGTATAGAGCTCGTGCAGATAGGTCGCCCCGTTCACGCTGTCCGCTGTCGCGCCGGGGTAATCGCCGAAGCGCCAGCCCTGATCGGTGAGGGCGGGCTCCACGATGGAAACCGAGACCGCCTCTTCCAGGCCTTTCAGCCGGCGCGCGATCAGCGTGCGCGAGGCCCAGGGGCAGATCAGCGCGACATAAAGATGATAGCGCCCGGCCTCGGCCTTGAAGCCCGAGCTGCCGTCCGGGGTGACGACATGGCGGAAGCCGGAGGTCTGGCGCACGAAGCCGCCCTTGGCATCAGTCGCCTGCACGGGGTGCCAGTCCGCTGTCCATTTGCCGTCGACCAGCATTGCGTCGCTCCTCTCAGGCCGCGACCAGCGCAATGCGGGTGCCCCACGGGTCGGCGAGCTCCAGCCGGGCCTCGCCCTCGCCGGCAATGGCCGACAGGCGCGCGGCGCCGAGCCGGATTTCGACTTCCGCGAGGCCGGTGGACGGGTAGGTCCGCTCACCGGCGCCCCGGCTGTTCCAGATATTGGTCGCAATGTGATGGTGATAGCCGTTGGCGGCGTAGAAGGTGCCGCCGGGATAGCGGCAGGTGATGTCGAGACCGAGCTTGGCGGCATAGAACTCCTCGGCCAGGCTGAGCGCGCCGACCTGAAGATGGACATGGCCGATGGTGGAACCGGCGGGGAAGCCCTGCCAGGGCGTCTCGCCGGCCTCGGCGATCAGGCTGTGCAGGTTGAGCGCTTCCGTCGCCATCTGCACCTTGCCCTCGCTCCAGTGCCAGCTCGACGCCGGACGGTCGGCGTAGATTTCCACGCCATTGCCTTCCGGGTCGGTGAGATAGATCGCCTCGCTCACCAGATGGTCGGACGCGCCGACCACCGGGGGGCGCGTCGCCATGGCGTGCTTGGCCCAGCGGCCGAGATCGGCGCGGGTCGGCAGCAGGAAGGCGGTGTGGAACAGCCCCGCCTCCCGCGAACCGCGCCGCCGGGCCGCGCGGTCGGCGCGCAGCTCCAGCAGCACCGTGCCGTCCGCGCCGAGTTCGGCCGTCTCGCCATCCTGCCGCAGCAGGTGAAGCCCGACCGCCTGCCGGTAGAAGCGCGCGACCTCATCGAGGTCGTTCACGGTGAGCGCGACGCGGCCCATGGCGAGGGACGTATCACGCGTCGTGGCGGGAATGGCTGAGACGGTCATGGCTTTCTCCTTCGGCGTGGGCGATATCAGCGCGCGCCGGTCTTGCGGCTCGGCTTGAGGGCGAAGGCGCCGTCGCCGGTGAGCGCCAGCGCGATGAGCGCGACGATCCACAGCGCCAGATACTCCCAGCCGCCATTGGGGTTGGTGAAGAAGAAGCCGGCCGGGCCGTGCACGGTCAAGATTGCGCCGACGAGAATGGGAACCAGTGCCAGCGCCGCGATGCGCGGCCACAGGCCGAGGATCAGCGCGACCGCGCCGACAAGTTCCCACGCGATGGTGACATAAGCCAGCCAGCCCGGCAGGCCGATCGAGCCGAAGAAGCCGGCGGTGCCGGCCGGGGTGAACACGAAGATCTTCAGCCCGGCATGGGCGAGAAACAGGATGCCGAGCGCAAGGCGCAGCAGCAGCGCGGCGTAGGGAGCGGTGCGGGTATCGGTCATGGCAGCTTCCTCATCAGGGTGTGAGCTGCGGGAGAACATGACCTCTGCCCCGACGGGTGAGTATCCGCGCGATAAGCGGAAGTTTTCTTCCAATATGGAAGCGATCGACGGCCTCCCGAAAGAGGCCGTCGCGCCTGTTCACGCAGGGCTGTGCGCGCGTAGCTTCACCGGGATCGACTTATAGGCCGGGACGCCGCATTCGCGATCATAATCCCCGGCCGCCACTAGAAGGTTGGCCTCCGGGTAATAGGCGCCGATCGAGCCGCGCGCGATCGAATAGGCGACCGCGGTCTGCCCCGCCAGCACGCGGTCCTTGCCCGCCACCAGGTCGACCTTGTCGCCATGGGCGAGGCCGAGGGCTTCGAGGTCCTGGGCGTTGACGAACACCACGTCGCGCCGGCCGGTAATGCCGCGATAGCGGTCGTTCAGGCCGTAAATGGTGGTGTTGTACTGGTCGTGGCTGCGCAGCGTGGTGCACACCAGCGTGCCCTCGTCGCGGCCGTCATCCTCGTCGGTGCCGGCCTCGGCGAGGAAAGTGGCCTTGCCGCTCGCCGTGTTCCACTTGCGCTCGGTGGCCGGCAGCGGAAGGCGGAAGCCGCCCGGCTTGCGGATGCGTTCGTTGTAATTTTCGAAGCCCGGAATCACGGCCTCGATCTTGTCGCGGATGCGGTCGTAATCGGTGCTCAGCCCCTCCCAGTCGACCGGGCTCGACGGCAGCGTCGCGCGCGCAATGCCGGCGATGATCGCGATTTCGGACAGCAGCTGGTCGGAGGCCGGGTTCAGCGTGCCGCGCGAGGCGTGCACCATCGACATGGAATCCTCGATGGTGACCGACTGGAGCACGCCGTTACGCAGGTCGCGCTCGGTGCGGCCAAGGCAGGGCAGCACATAGCTGTGCGTCGCCGTCAGCAGCGCGGTGCGGTTCAGCTTGGTGACGATCTGCACGTTGAGGTCGAGCTTGCGGAAGGCGGCATAGGCAAAATCGGGGTCCGGCATCGCCACGGCGAAATTGCCGCCGAGCCCAATGAAAGCCCGCGATTCGCCGCTGCCGATCGCCGCCAGCGCGTCGACGGCATTATGGCCGTGCTTGCGCGGGGCAGTAATGCCGAACGCCGTGTCGAGCCGGGCGAGGAAGGATTCGGTCGGGATCTCGGTGATGCCGACGGTGCGGTCGCCCTGCACGTTGGAGTGGCCGCGCAGGGGGCAGATGCCGGCGCCCGGCTTGCCGATATTACCGCGCAGCAGCAGCAGGTTGGCGATCTGGCGGACATTCTCGGTGCCGTGGCGGTGCTGGGTGATGCCCATGCCGTAGCAGGCGATCACGCGCTCGGCGCTCCAGTAGACCTCCGCCATGCTCTCGATCGCGGCGCGGGTGAGGCCCGAGCGCTGCTCGATCTCCTCCCATGTCGTCTCCTCAAGGTCGGCCTTCAGCTCGTCGAAGCCCGACGTGTGCTCGGTGATGAAGGCGCGGTCCAGCAGCCCGTCGCCGCCGGTGCCGAGATTGACGGCATCGGCTTCCAGCAGCGCCTTCATCATGCCCTTGAGCATGGCGACGTCGCCGCCGACCTTGACCTGATGATAGGCCGAGGCGAGGCGGGTGGAGGAGAACGTCGCCATCTCCACCGGGTCCTGCGGCGCGGCGAAGCGTTCCAGCCCGCGCTCCTTGAGCGGGTTGGCGACGATGATCGGCGCGCCGCGCTTGGAGGCCTCGCGCAGGCTGGTGAGCATGCGGGGGTGATTGGTGCCGGGATTGTGGCCGATGCAGAAGATGGCGTCGGCGTGATCGAAATCCTCAAGCGACACCGTGCCCTTGCCGATGCCGATCGACTGCGGCAGGCCGACGCTGGTCGGCTCGTGGCACATGTTCGAGCAATCGGGGAAATTATTGGTGCCGAATTCGCGCGCCAGAAGCTGGTACAGGAAGGCCGCCTCGTTCGAGGCGCGGCCGGAGGTGTAGAACTCGGCCCTGTCGGGCGAATCGAGGGCGTTGAGCCGGGCGGCGATGCCAGCGAAGGCCTCGTCCCACGACACCGGGACGAAGTGATCGGTGGCCGCGTCGTAGCGCAGCGGGGTGGTGACGCGCCCGGCATCTTCCAGCGCGTGGTCGCTCCAGCCCCACAGCTCGGAAACCGAATGCGCGGCGAAAAACTCCGGCGTGACCCGCTTCCAGGTCGCCTCCCAGGTGACGGCCTTGGCGCCGTTCTCGCAGAACTCGAAGGACGAGGTGTGCTTGGGATCCGGCCAGGCGCAGCCCGGGCAATCGAACCCGTCGGGCTGGTTCATGTGCAACAGCGCGCGCGTGTTGGACAGGTCGGATTCCATCTCGCGCCGCACGGCCTGCGCCACCGCGGCCAGTGCTTCCCAGCCCCCCGCCGGGCCGGAAAACGGCTTGACGCCTTCAGGAGAGTTCTTGGACATCGATTACCTCTCGAAGTGGCCCCCCGGAGGAGGGTAGCCCGGGCCGTCGCGCATTAGAACCGTTCGACAGGTCCGGGGACGTGCATCAGCGAAAATAACGCCGGATCAGGTTGCCGTACCGCCCGCGGGAACAAGCTGCCCGATGAGCCGGTGCGCGCGCTCGTGCACCGCCGCGCGTGCCTGCGCGGCGCTCTCGCCATCGGCGAGCACGGTGCAGACCGGGTCGCCGGGGGAAAAGGGCGTGCCGGGCCGGGGCCGGTCGGCGACCCATTCAGGTAGCGGTACGTCACCCAGCGTGAAGGCAGCCGGCGCATAGAGCAGACCGGCCGCGCGGGGGGAGGGGGCGATGTCGAGCGTCGGAGGCAGACGGCCCGCGCAGGCGTCGAGATGCAGCCTCAGCAGCGGGGGCAGGGGCGGGTGATCGAACACGTCGAGGCTCGCGCCGGGGCGCGGGTTGACCTCGATGAGATGCCAGTTCGCTCCGTTCACCATCAAATCGGCGCTGGCGAGGCCGACAAGGCCCGTCGCCCGCGTGAGCCGCCCGATCGCGTCCGCGATGGCGTGCTCCATCGCCGCATCGAGCCGAATCGGGCCGGCCGCGCCGCCATAGCGGAACGGGGCATGCGGCGCGGGATCGCACCATTGTTCGGAAAAGCCGATGAGCCGGGCAGACCGGCCGTCCCCCAGAAACAGGGCGGAGACGGCGCGGCCCTCCAGCCGTTCCTGAAGATAGCGCTTCCGACCGCGCACGCGCCGGGCCGGGCGGATATGCTGGCCACCCGCGCCGCCGATGCGCTTGGCGAGAGCCGGCACGCCGGGTGGCGCCTCCTCCTCGAACAGCCGTGGATGCGGTATGCCAAGCTCGCCGAGCAGGGCGGCAAAGGCGCGCGGCTGCTTGAGACGTCGCAGCGTTCGGGCGTCGCTGCCCATGAGCGGGAAGCGGCCGGCGAGCCGTTCCACCAGCCGGGGCCGGTGCTCGAAGCCGCTGGACAGCACGACGGGCGTGTTCGGCCCGATATGCTGGTCGAGCTGGGCGAACAGATCGTCCGCCGCGATCGTCAGCCCGCGGCCGCTGGCGAGCCGCACGCTTCCGGCCGCGAGGCGTTCCGTGTCCGCGTCCGCGAACAGGTCGAGCGCCAGCGCCCTGAGCCCGGCGCGGCGCGCGGCGGTCACCAATGCGCGAGCGGAAAGCCCGACGACGGCAATGTCGAATGCCTCCTCAGGTTGCATTCAGGCGGCGGGCGACGGCGCGAGCCGTTCGATCAGCGCGCCGCTGTTGCGCCCGCGCACGCAGTCGAAGCGCAGCGTCGGATGACCGGCATAGCGCGCGCGCAAATCCGCCAGAAGCTGGTCGGCTTGGTCGGGATCGCCGATGAAGGCGAAGCCGGTCGGGCCCCAGGAGCTCTGGCCGACGCCGGCGATGCCCTGCGCCTCCAGCCAGCCCATCGCCCCGCCCACCGCCGCGCTGGTGTAGCGCCCGCCCTGCGCCTGCGCGTAATGCTCGCCGAGCCGGCGCTGGATTTCGCCAATGGCGGCACCGAACGGGCCGATCTCCTCCTCCACCAGCGCCGGCAGTGCCTGCATCAGCGTGAGCCGCGACAGGTGGCCGGCGAGTTGATCGGGGAAGGGCGGCAGCGTGTCCATGGCGGTGGTCTCGTCCGTGCCGGAGAGGCCGCTATGGCCCGGATCATAGGCGAGGATCACCCGCCAATGAGCGGGAAACGCATGGCGCGCCAGCAGGGGAGGCGCGGAATTATTCTGCGAATTCAGCTTCTTGCCGCCGTCGAGCAGGAAGCCGCCTTCGGTGAAGGCCCCGATCCCAATCGCCGAGCGCGCTCCCCGCCCGAGCGCGGCGCCGATCTCGCGCAGGCTGGTTTCCCGCCGATGCAGCGCCGCCATGCCGGCCGAGACCGCAAGTGCGAGCTGGGTGCCAGAGCCGAGGCCGGCATGGGGGGGCAAGGCCGTGTCGATGGTGATCTCGGCTCCACCCTCGATGCCGAGCCAGTCCATCGCCCGGCCGGCGGCGAGCACGGCGCGGTCGGCATCCGGGCCGCTGGCGGTGAGCGTGGAGGAGGGGCGCAGCCGCAGCACCAGACAGGGCCGCTCGAGCGTCAGCCCGAGGCTACCGAAACGGCGGCCCAGCGTGCCGGCAAGGTCCAGGAAGCCAAGATGCAGCCGCGCGGGCGCCACCACCCGGATCGTGGCGTCGCGTTCGCTGTCGGGTGCCGCGGTCCGCTTGAGCGTGGTTTCGTTCACGGGCGTTTCCTCACGCGCCATGGTAGGACCAGCGCGGGGGACAGGACAAGCGGGCCGGATGGCGCCGGAAATGCACGCAAAAATTGCGTTCGGCGCGGAAGCTGCGGCGAAACGGCCCAAATCGCGGCGGCGATTCTTTTGGGGCTGGACCTTTCCGGTTCTGTGATCATTCTAATATGAGGACGCCCGTCGCGGTGCGACCTTCGATGAAGCGCCGCAGCCGACGGCGCGCTCGCATAATGCTGCCTGGGAAGGAAAAACATGTACCGGCTTCTGATCGCCTCCGCCCTGCTGGCGGCTGGTTCCACCGTTGCCCTGGCCGATGGCGATGCCACCAAGGGCGCGAATGTCTTCAAGAAATGCATGGCCTGCCACGCCGTTGGCGAGGGCGCGAAGAACAAGGTGGGGCCGGAGCTGAACGGCATCATCGACCGCAAGATGGGGTCGGTCGAAGGCTTCAACTATTCCGACACGCTGAAGGAACACAACGCCAAGGGCGACCTGTGGACCGCCGAGGTGCTGAGCCAGTACCTGCAGAATCCCAAGGGCTTCATGCCCGGCGTGAAGATGGTGTTCGCGGGCCTGCCCAAGGATACCGACCGCGCCGATCTTCTCGCCTATCTCGGGCAGTTCGACCTGAACGGCGCCAAGAAGTAATCCCGGCTGCCGCCCGGTTCTGAGGGCGGGGCTGCGGAATGGAGGTGTGCGATGGCCGACACGCTTCGGCCCAATCGCCGTCAACTCATGACGCTCGCCGCCGCGCTGGCGGCGGGCGCGAACCTGCCTGCGGCGGCACAGGCGCCCGCCGAAAGCCCCGCCGCATCGGCCACATCGGCCGCGCCGCTGCCACTGGAGCGCGTCGCCGACGGCGTGTTCGTCTACCGCGCGCCCTATGAGCTGATCACGCCGGAGAATGGCGGCGCCATCGCCAATATGGGGCTGGTGGTGGGCGACGATGCCTGCGCCATCATCGACACCGGCAACAGCCGGCTCGCGGGCGAGCGCATGCTCGCAGCAGCCCGCACCGTCACCGACCGGCCGCTGCGCTACGTCGTCAACACCCACATGCACCCGGACCACACGCTGGGAAACGCCGCCTTCGAGGACACCGGCGCGCGATTCGTGGCGCACGCGAAAATGCCGCGCGCGCTGTCGATGCGCGCCGAGACCTATCTCGCCCAGGCTGAGCGGCTGCTGGGCCCCGAATCGCGCGGCACCCGAATCGTCCTGCCGGACCTCCTGGTCGAGCGGGCGCTGGAACTCGATCTCGGCAATCGGCCGCTGCGGCTCGAAGCGCATCCGACCGCCCATACCGACAACGACCTCACCCTCCGCGACATGGCGAGCGGAACCTGGTTCCTCGGCGACCTGCTGTTCTCCGGCCACATCCCCACGCTCGACGGCAGCCTCAATGGCTGGCTCTCCCTGCTTGCGGTGCTGGGCGGGCAGGCGGCGCCGCGCGCCGTGCCGGGCCATGGCCCCGCCAGCATGGACTGGCCCTCCGCCAGCGCGGATGAGCGGCGCTATCTTGAACGGGTGCGCGCCGACGTGCGGCGCCTGATCGCGGACGGGGCGGCGATGGCGGACGCACCAGAAAAGGTGGCGCAGTCGGAACGGCCGAACTGGGCGCTGTTCGACGAGTTCAACCCGCGCAACGCCATCGCGGCCTATCACGAAGTCGAGTGGGAATAACCTGTTGCGCCGCAGCATTCGCGAGCCGGCGCAGCATGACAGCACGCGAACGCTTGAAAACATTTAAGCAATCGATTTCGTAATAATGTATACCAATTCGCACATGCAGCAAAATCATAATAAGACGAATTTCTCTTAAGTGTTTTTATTGCGCGCCTCAAAAATTCAGACTAGCCTCCCTTACGTCTTCGGCTTCAACGGTTATCGGAAACCTCGTTTTCGTGATCCGGCTCGCAGGCCAGCTTGGGGCAGATGCCCCCGTGAGATCCGGCTGTTTCTCCCCCAGCCGGTCGTGACACGCTGCCGAGGACGAAAGGTCAGAACGGCATAAAGCCGCGCCGGATCAGCCTGTCACCGGGTTGATCCCGGAGGATCGCGTTCAGGAGGAGATAAGCATGCGCAAGGTAATTGCGGCAGCACTGATGAGTGTTGCGGCGGCCTATGCTTGGCCCGCAGTGGCCAATGACGGGCTCACGAAGATCATCAATGACCCCAAGCAATGGGGCATCCAGACGGGTGACTACGCCAATACCCGTTATTCCAAGCTGGACAAGATCAATGCCGGC
The DNA here is from genome assembly GCF_047501495.1 of Ancylobacter sp. G4_0304. NCBI lineage: Bacteria > Pseudomonadati > Pseudomonadota > Alphaproteobacteria > Hyphomicrobiales > Xanthobacteraceae > Ancylobacter > Ancylobacter sp. G4_0304. The sequence goes on from NZ_JAZDRM010000018.1 coordinate 47,844, forward strand.
AATGTCGGCAAGCTGCAGGTCGCCTGGGGCTTCTCGACCGGCGTGCTGCGCGGCCACGAAGGTGGCCCGCTGGTGATCGGCGACACGATGTATGTCCATACACCGTTCCCGAACATCGTCTATGCGCTCGACCTCAACAATGAGGGTCGCATTCTCTGGAAATACGAGCCGAAGCAGGATCCGGACGTCATTCCGGTGATGTGCTGCGACACGGTCAACCGCGGCCTCGCCTATGCCGACGGCACGATCTTCCTGCATCAGGCCGACACCAAGCTGGTCGCGCTCGATGCCAAGACCGGCCAGGAGAAGTGGTCGGCCATCAATGGCGACCCGAAGAAGGGCGAGACCAACACCGCCACCGTCATGCCGGTGAAGGACAAGGTCATCGTCGGCATCTCCGGCGGCGAGTTCGGCGTGCGCTGCCACGTCACCGCCTACGACACCAAGACCGGCAAGCAGATCTGGCGCGCCTATTCCATGGGCCCGGACAACGAAATGCTGATGGACCCGCAGAAGACCACCGCGCTCGGCAAGCCGGTCGGCCCGGATTCCTCGCTGAAGAGCTGGGAAGGCGACCAGTGGAAGATCGGCGGTGGTTGTACCTGGGGCTGGTATTCCTATGACCCCGAAACCAATCTCGTCTATTACGGCTCGGGCAACCCCTCGACCTGGAACCCGTCCCAGCGCCCCGGCGACAACAAGTGGTCCATGACCATTTTCGCCCGTGACGCCGACACCGGCGTGGCCAAGTGGGTCTACCAGATGACGCCCCATGACGAATGGGACTATGACGGCGTCAACGAGATGATCCTCACCGACCAGCAGTTCAACGGCGCCCCGCGCAAGCTGCTGACGCACTTCGACCGCAACGGCTTCGGCTACACGCTGGACCGCGTGACGGGCGAGCTGCTGGTGGCGGAGAAGTACGACCCGGCCGTGAACTGGGCCACCAAGGTCGACATGGACAAGAACAGCCCGACCTATGGTCGCCCGCTGGTCGTCGCCAAGTACTCCACCGCCCAGCAGGGCGAGGACGTGAACACCAAGGGCATCTGCCCGGCGGCGCTGGGCACCAAGGACCAGCAGCCGGCGGCGTTCTCGCCCAAGACCAACCTGTTCTACGTGCCCACCAACCACGTCTGCATGGACTATGAGCCGTTCCGCGTGAGCTACACCGCGGGCCAGCCCTATGTCGGTGCCACCCTGTCGATGTTCCCCGCGCCGAACAGCCATGGCGGCATGGGCAACTTCATCGCCTGGGACAACACCAAGGGTAAGATCGTCTGGTCGCTGCCCGAGCCGTTCTCGGTGTGGTCGGGCGCTCTCGCCACCGCCGGCGACGTGGTGTTCTACGGCACGCTGGAAGGCTACCTGAAGGCGGTCGACGCCAAGACGGGCAAGGAACTCTACAAGTTCAAGACCCCGTCGGGCATCATCGGCAACGTCACCACCTACGAGCACAAGGGCAAGCAGTACATCGCCGTGCTCTCGGGTGTCGGCGGCTGGGCGGGCATCGGTCTTGCGGCCGGCCTGACCGACCCGAATGCCGGCCTCGGCGCGGTGGGCGGCTATGCGGCGCTGAGCAACTACACCAACCTGGGTGGCCAGCTCACCGTCTTCGCGGTGCCGGACTGATCGAAGCGGCCGGCGCATCCCTCGGGCCGCGCCGGCCGGACTTCACCTGAACACGGGGATGACTTCGCTTGGGGCCTGGCCGTCGGATATCCGATGCGCCAGGCCCCGGCGTCTCGGCACCCCGATCCTTATGAAATTCTTAGAAAAATTCTATTTCGCGATGCGCTGCGCTGGCGTGCATCAGACCTCTCACCGGCCTCGTGATCGACGCCCCGACGCGGCGTCTCCAGGAGTGTGCTTCATGAAAAATAAGATCCGCGGATGGCTTGTTTCCGGTGCTCTTCCGGCGTCCGCCCTGCTGCTCGGCCTCTCCCTCATGGTCCCGGTCGCCGCCAGGGCGCAGGATGCCAGCACTCCCGCCGCCGCCACCGCCGCCGCGCCGGCGGAGGGGGAAAAGACCAAGGATGATCTCGGCAAATACACCACGGCCGACGGCACGCCGACCTATTTCATCCAGCCCGACGGCACCATCGACTGGTACGCCTATAGCGGCTATCGCCGCTATCACGCCGAATGCCATGTCTGCCACGGCCCCGACGGCATGGGCTCCAGCTACGCGCCCGCTCTCGCCACGTCGCTGAAGACCATGAGCTACGAGAAGTTCATGGAGATCGTGGTGAACGGCAAGAAGGAGGTCAACTCCGCGCAGAACCAGGTGATGCCGGCCTTCGGCGAGAACAACAACGTCATGTGTTATCTCGACGACATCTACATCTATCTCAAGGCCCGCGCCGACGGGGCGCTCGACCGCGTGCGTCCGAGCAAGCGCGAGGACAAGACGAAGGCGTACACTGCCAATGAGAACCAGTGCTTCGGTCGTCCGGGCTGACGCGATGCGTCGTCTCGCCGGCATAGCGGGCGCGCTGGCGCTCGCTCTCTTCGCCGGCGGGCCGGCGCGCGCGCAGGTCTCCGATCTCGTCGATCGCTCGACGCTGCGCGTCTGCGCCGACCCCGCCAACATGCCGTTCACCGACCAGCAGGGCGAGGGGTTCGAGAACAAGATCGCCGAGCTGCTCGGCGAGAAGCTTGGGCTCGCGCTCGACTACACCTGGTTTCCGCAGGCCACCGGCTTCTACCGCATGACGCTGGGCGCCAAGCGCTGCGACATCGTGATGGGCTATGTCGCGGGCGGCGATCCGGTGCTGAACACCAATCCCTATTACCGCTCCGCCTGGGTGCTGGTGACGCGCAAGGGCGGCGATCTGGAAGGCGTCGACAGCCTGTCCGACCCGCGGCTCAAGGGGCACAAGATCGGCATCGTCGCCGGCACGCCGCCAGCCGACCTGCTGGCGCGCAACGGCCTGCTGGCGCTGGCGCGGCCCTATTCGCTGATGGTGGACCGCCGCTTCGAAAATCCGGCGGAGACCATGATCACCGATGTCGATTCCGGCGCGGTGGACGCCGCCATCATGTGGGGGCCGATCGGCGGTTACTATGCCAAGCGCTCCGAGTTGCCGCTGAACGTGGTGCCGCTGGTGAAGGAGAAGGGGGATCCCTCGCTGATCTACCGCATCACCTTCGGCATCCGGCCGGGCGAGCTGAACTGGAAGCACCAGCTCAACGGCTTCATCGAGAAGGAACAGGCGGCGATCAACCGCATCCTGCTCGATTACGGCGTGCCGCTGCTGGACGACAGGAACAACGTCATCGGCGCGGCAGCGGCCGAGGCCGCCCCCGGCGCAACTCCAGGCGGAACGTCGCCGGGCGGAACCTCGCCATGAGCCCGCGCGCGACGGAACGTGACGTGCACGCACGCCGCGCCGCCGCGCAGGAAACCCATGCCGCGCCGCGAACCGATGCCGCGCAGCCAAGCGATTCCCCGACCGGCGACGTTTCGCTGAAGCGGCTGGCCTGGCTGGGCATGGCCGGGCTGCTCGCCGTCATGCTGGTGTTCGCGCAGCGCCCGGCGGTGAGCGGCGAGGCGGTGGCGGAGCCGGACGGCTACCGGATGGAGAATTACCGCGCGCCGACGCCGCCGACGCTGCGCGGGGCCAAGGTGCTCGACACCCCCGCCGCCGAGGCGCTGTGGCGGGCGAAAGCCGCGCTGTTCCTCGATGTGATGCCGCGCGACGTGAAGCCGGCCAATCTCCCGCCCGGCACGATCTGGCGCGACAAGCGGCGCGACCATATTCCCGGCAGCGTCTGGCTGCCCAATGTCGGCTATGGCGCGCTGAGCTCCGAGATGGACGCGTGGTTCCGCAAGAGTCTGGGCGAACTCACCGAAGGGCGGCGGGATGCGCCCATGGTGTTCTACTGCCTGACCGATTGCTGGATGTCGTGGAACGCGGCGAAGCGCGCCATGGATTATGGCTACAGCGCGGTTTCCTGGTATCCGGCCGGCAGCGATGGCTGGGCCAGGACCGGCCTGCCGCTCGAAGAAGCGACGCCGCGCCCCTGAGCGAGACCGGCGTTGCGCCCGTAGTGCGGTCGGCGTCTAATCGCGCGTTCTCGTTAAGGCATCCCGGCATGAGTATTTCCGCGACGCGCGACTGGCTCGCGACCCATTGGGTGACGGGCGCCGGCTTCATGGCGGCGGTCCAGCTCGCGCTGCTGCCGCTGCTCGCCGCCACCCTGCCGGCTGCCTTTGTGCTGATCTTCCTGCACGGGCCGGTCTACATGATCCATCAGGTCGAGGAACATGCCGGCGACCGCTTTCGCGCCTTCGCCAATGCCCGCGTGTTCGGCGGCCGCGAGGCGCTGACCACGGATGCGGTGCTGGTGATCAACCTGCCGGTAGTGTGGGGGCTCAATCTGGGCGCGTTCTATGCCGCCTTCGCGTTGGCGCCGGGCCTCGGGCTGGTCGCGCCCTATGCCATGCTGGTCAATGCGCTGACCCATATCGGCGCGCGGGTGAAGCTCGGCCGCTACAATCCCGGCCTCGTGAGCGCGGTGGTGCTGTTCCTGCCGCTCAGCATCGCAACCCTCGTCGTGGTCGGCCGACTTCCAGGCGTCGGCCTCGGCGATCACGCGCTCGGCCTCGGTGGGGCCGTGCTGCTGCACCTGATGATCATGGCGACGGTGGCGCGGCGGCTGCGCGCCGCGCCACCCGCTACTGCATGACGTTCTGGATCGCGCGGGCGATGGCGAAGGCGCGCTGGTCGAGGATCACCGGGCTCTCGCAGACCGCGGTCATGGCCTGCGCGCGAGTGTCGTAAATGCGGGTGTCCCACAGCACCTGCTGTTCGAGCTGGGCGACCTGCGCCTTGGCCTCGGCGCTGTCGGCGGCCTTTTTCTTCTTCGCGAGATCGAGGCTTTCCTGCTTGATGCGCTGCGAGAGGTCGAGCTGGTGCTGCGAATAGCGCTCGATGCCGTCCATGATGCGCGAGCGCAGCGCGTTGATCTGCTCAAACGTGCCGGCGAACAGCAAGGTGAGCTTGGCATTGCGGTCCGCGCCGGCATCCTGCGCGAAGCTCTCGATGTGCTGCGTGGCGTCCTCGATGGAGGTGCGCCGGGCGGCGAGCACCGGCACCAATTCGGCGACCTCGGCATCGGCGTGCCAGTCGAGATTCTCGATCGGCGGGCCGGCCCACATCTGGCCGCTCGCCAGCGTCGCGACCTTGGGCTGGATGCAGGGCCACAGGCCGGTCGGCGCGGCGGCCATGGCGGGGAGGGCGGCGAAAAGCGTCGCGACGGCGACGCCGCGCGCCACAACGGCGAGGGCGGTCCGGAAGGGTGGGGCGAGAGTTGTCATGGGCATCTCCTCGGCATCACCTTGGCTGTCATGGCCGTGATGTCCTTATTGTTTTGCCGCATCCGGCCCGCCCCGGCGGGCCATGATCCCAGCGGAAGGATCATAGGCCAGGATCGAGCCGGCGAGGAACAGAATTGCACACAAGCCCACGACCAGCGCCGCGAAGGGCTCGAACTGGCCGTAGAGCGCGAAGCGGATCAGCTCGACCGCATAGGTGAAGGGGTTGAGCGTGCAGATCCACCACAGCACGAGGCTGCTCTCCTGCACGCGCCACAGCGGGTAGAGCGCGGAGGAGGCGAAGAACATCGGAAAGATCACGAAGTTCATCACGCTCGCGAAGTTCTCCATCTGCCGGAACACCGAGGACATCAGCAGCCCCATGGCGCCGAGCATCATGCCGGTGAGCAACAGCGCGGGCAGCACGGTGAGGTAGCCGACCGGCGGCAGTTCCACCTCCCAGAACCATGCCACCAGAAGGAAGGCGTAGACCTGGAGCAGTGACACGCAGATTCCGGCGGTGAGCTTCGACACCAGCAGGAACCAGCGCGGATAGGGGCTGACGAGCAGGATGCGCATCGCCCCGACCTCGCGGTCATAGACCATGGACAGCGAGGATTGCAGGCCGTTGAACAGCTGGATCATCGCCACCAGCCCCGGCGTCACATAGACCTCGTAGAGCACATAGGTCTCGTAAGGCGGGATGATCGAGACGCCGAGCACGGAGCGAAAGCCGGCGGCAAAGATGAACAGCCACACCAGCGGGCGCACCAGCGCCGAAAGGAAGCGGCCGCGCTGGTTGAGGAAGCGCAGCCCCTCGCGCCAGCAGATGCCGGCCATGCAGACGCCATAGCCGGCGAGCGGCAGCCGGAAGCGGGACGCACTCATGCCGCCCTTGCTCATGCCGCCTCTCCCGCGCCGTCATCGACGAGGCTGAGGAAGGCGGCGGAGATGTCGCTGGTCGCGGTGCGCGTCAGCAGGTCCTCATAGTCGCCCTGCGCGCGCACCCGGCCGCGATGGAGCACGATGACCCGGTCGCCGGGCGCGATCTCCTCGATGATATGGGTCGCCCACAGGACGCCCAGCCCGTCTTCGGCCACCAGCCGGCGCACCTGCTCCACCAGCGCCGCGCGTGAGGCGATGTCGAGGCCGACGGTCGGCTCGTCGAGCAGCAGCAGGCGCGGGCGGTGCATCAGCGCGCGGGCGATCTCGATCCGGCGCATCTGACCGCCGGAGAGGTTGCGCACCTTGTCGCGCGCGCGCTCGGCGAGACCCGCCTGTTCCAGCACCTCCATGGCGCGGCGGCGGGCGCTCGCGAAGCCCATGCCGTGCAGCGTGGCGTGATAGACGAGGTTCTGCATCACGCTCAGCTCCAGATCGAGCGTGCGCGCCTGGAACACCACGCCGAGCTGGGACAGCGCCGCCGCCGGCTCCAGCCGCACATTATGGCCGAGCACATGGATGGCGCCGCTGCGATTCTCATAGAGCCGGGTAACGAGCGAGAACAGCGTGGTCTTGCCCGCGCCGTTCGGGCCGAGCAGGGCGGTGAAGCTGCCGGCGGCGACGGTGAGGCTGACATCGTCCAGCGCCTTGCGCGCGCCGAAACTATGGCTGACATGCTCGACAGCGAGGGCGGGGGGAGAGGCGGCGGTCATCCGTTTCTTCGCATGCGCGGCGGCGTCCAACGTCGTTCGGCCACGGTTGGCTTGCGTCATCCCGGCACGACCAAGGCCGTTCCGGGATGACGGAGGAAGGCGCGAGGCCTTACTTTACGACGAATTCACCCTTCATGCCGCGCTCGTCCATTCCCTTGCAGAACCAGGGATAGGTGCCCGGCTTGAGCGGCACGAAGAACAGCTCGGCCTCGCCTTCCTGCTCCATCTCGATCTCGGTGAGGCCGATCGCCTTGATCTCGACCTCCTCGACCTCGACCTTGCGGAGGAAGATGCTCTGGAAGAAGGCGGGCGCCTGCCAGGCGCATTCCTTCTTGCCGGTCGAGGATATTTCGAGGCTGTAGGCCTTGCCGGTCTCCAGATTATAGGTCTTCTCCGACACGCCATAGCCGGCATCGCCGAGGCCGAGCTTCAGCGGCTTCAGCTCGGTGGGCTTCAGCGTCAGGTCGCCGGCGGCGAAGGCGGTGCCGGAGACGGCCAGCAGGGCGGCGAGGGCGAGGGTGCGGACGAGGGGGGCGGCAGAGTGGCGATACGTCATTGGTTGTCCTCCCGGAACATTGTTTTGTCTGGTTGAAGTTTCAGGCGTCACGGCACCACGACCACGCCCCACGGCAGGCGGCCGACGGGCACGGATTTGGTGACCTTCTCGCTGGCGACATCGATGATCGAGATGTCGTTGGAATTGCCGTTGGTCGAGATCAGGAACTTCTCGTCCGGCGTGAAGCCCAGCTGCCAGACGCGCTGGCCGACCAGCAGGTATTTCTCGACTTCCAGCGTCTTGGCGTTGACCACCGCCACGCGGTTCGCCGGCCCGAGCGCCACGAACGCCTTGGAGCCGTCCTTGGTGAGGCGCACGCCGACCGGCTGGATGGCGTCGTCGTTCACGCCGGGTATCTTGAAGCTGATCTTCTTGAGGATCTTCCACTTGTCGGTCGGATCGATCACCGCCACCGTGCCGCCGACCTCGGCCGAAACCCAGAGCTGCTTGCCGTCGGCCGAGAACTCGGCGATGCGCGGGCGGGAATCGACGAGAATGTTCTCGATGATCTCGTTGGTCGCGGTGTCCACCACATGGGCCATGTTGGTGGTCTCAGAGGTGTTCACCATGAACTTGCCGTCCGGGCTGATGCCCATGCCTTCCGGCTCGACGCCGACCGGGATTTCCGCGATCAGGTCGTTGTTCTCGACATTCACCACCGTGACCATGTTGTCGTCTTCATTGGCGATGTAGAGCGGGTTGCCGGAGGGGTGCAGCACGAACAGCTCCGGGTCCGGCCCCGAGCGCAGCGTCTTGACCAGCTTGAGCGTCTTGGCGTCGTAGACCTCGACCCGGTTGTCGTCGGAGGCGCACAGATAGATCAGCTTGCCGTCAGGGCTGGCGATGATGCCGCGCGGCCGGCGGCCGGTCTTCACGGTGTCGATCACCTTGAGCGTGTCCATGTCGACCACGCTCATCGTGTGGTCGCGCTCGTTGGAGACGAAGGCCCGCGCCTGGGCGAAAGCGGGGGCGGCGTCGACGATCATCACCCCCGCCAGCGCCATAAGGCCGGTGGAGAGCATGAGGTGGCGTTTCATTCGTTCCTCCTGAGCGATTTATGTTTATGTCGTTGATTCAGTTGAGCTTGCAGGCACTCTCCGGTTGATCGAACCCGAGCGTGTCGAGCGGCGTGCGCTGGTGCAGGAAGCCGGCCTGCGGGGAGAGCGTCACGGTGTTTGTGGCGTGGGTCAGCAGGATCGGCTGGCGCAGCTGCTGGTCCCATGGGCGGAAGCTGGCGGCGACGCCCTTGAACACCGGGAGGTCGTAATGAGGCGAGAGCATCTGCGCCTTCACCTTGGCCGGGTCGCTGGAGCGGGTCTTCAGGCTCGCCGAGCCGATGGAGAACACGCCTTCCCACATCTGGAAGTCGAGCGGCTGCATCATGCGCTGGTGCTGCTTGAAGAAGCGGCTCTGCAGCTGCGAGGCGCCCCAGTTCTCCATGCTCGGGTGCCAGGACAGCGGCATCAGCCCCTGCGTGCCGGCGATCGGGCGCGACAGCCACGTGTTATACGGCAGGATGTCGCCGAACTCGCCCAGCTCGTCCGCCACGACGAGCATGTCGTATTCGCCGACCTGCGTGCCGCGCGGCACCTCGGCCTGCGCGGTGGCGCGGGCGTCGGGGCCATAGTCCCAGGTCTTCTCCGCGACGATCTTGGCGCCGAACTTCTTGGCGGAGCGCTTCAACGCCTCGGCATAGAGCTTGTCGGCATCGGTGCGGCCGGTCATCAGGAACAGGTTCAGCCAGCGCTTGGTGACCAGGAATTGCAGCAGCGCGTCGGTGAGCATGGCGCGGCTGGGAGCGATGTGGAACACATTGGCCCGGCAGTCCTGCTGGCGCAGCACATCGTCGGTGGCGCCGACATTGATCAGGATGACGTCCTTGTCCTTCATCGCGTCGGCGACGCGCACCAGATCCTTCGCCGGCACGTCCAGGAGGATGAAGCTGTTGCCGTCCGCCACCAGCTTCTCCACCGCCGGCAGCGGATCGTCGCCGGTGGGGACGATTTCCGTCGCCAGCTGGTAGTCGAGCTTCAGGAAGCGGCCGCTGGTGAGGCTGTCGCGGATGCCGAGCTCGGCGCCGGCAATGCCGAGATTGTCCGGCGGCATCTGCAGAGGGGCGATCCAGGGCGGGGGCTCGGGAATCTGCCGCACCACGCCGATGCGGAAGGTCTGCTCGGGAGCGATCGCGGCGGTGGCGCCGGCTTTCGGGGCGAGCGGCGGCGTTGCGTTCTGCGCGTGAGCCGGCAGCCCGGTACCGACCGCGCAGGCAAGCACGAGCGCGACGCCGGCGGCGTTCGTTCTCAGTCCCATCAGCATTTCATCCCAGGCGTTCTTGTTCGACGTGAAGCTTTCCGCTTCTTTGGCGGGAAGAAATGTACCAAATAAAACTCTGCCTTCAACACAATAGAAAACATAAGAAATTAATAAGATTGGCCGAGAGTCTTTAAATCTAAGGATATACTTTCTGTATTCATGACGTGGAGTTGATCGATATCGGTTGCGGTCGATCGGCCGGCGGCTATGATCGATTTCCAGAGCGGCGCCAAGCCGACGGATAACAAGTTCGCCGTGGGAGGCGACCCGAGATGATCCGCTGTTTCCACCGCGCGGCCGCGCTGCCGGCGCGCGCCCTGTTTTTCGTTCTTGCTTTCGCTGCCACCGGCATGGTCACGGCGGCCGAGGCGGCGACCCGTGTCGCGGTGTTCGACTTCGAGCTGCTCGACAGCAGCACCGAAGCCGATATTCGCGGGCCCAAGCCCGAGGAGGCCCAGCGCCTCGCCTTGATCTCGCAGGAGGTCCGCCAGCGGCTGGCGCAGGCCGGCTATAGCGTGGTCGATCTCGCGCCGCAGGCCGAGCGGATCGACAAGGCCTCGCCGCTGCGCAACTGCAATGGCTGCGAGCTGGCCATCGCCCGCGACCTCGGCGCCGATATCGAGGTGATCGGGCTGGTGCAGAAGGTCTCGAACCTGATCCTCAACATCAATTTCCAGGTGCGCGACGTATCGGACGGGCGGGTGCTGCGCGCCGGCAGCGCCGATATCCGCAACAACACCGATGAATCCTGGCTGCGCGGCATCTCCTATCTGGTGCGCAACCGCCTGCTCGATCCGCCGATGACCGGCAAGGGAGCGCCGTGATGGAGGTGAGGTTCTCGCGCCGCGCGCTGCTGGCCGGCGCCGCGCTGTCGGGCGTTGCCGGCCTCGCCGCGCCGGTGCACGCGCAGGCGCCAGCTCTTTCCTTGCGGGTCGGCGCGCTGAAATTCGGCACGCTGAACTGGCTGATGGCCGCCATGGCCGCGCAGCAGCAGGATGCCCGGGAAAAGCTCAGCGTCGAGAGCGTGGATTTCGCCTCGGGACAGGCGACCACCGTGGCGTTGCAGGCCGGCGATATCGACCTCATCGTCACCGACTGGCTTTGGGCGATGCGCCGGCGCAACGATGGCGAGCGCATGCAGTTCGCCCCGTTCTCCAACGCGCTGGGCGCGGTGATGGTGGCGCCGGGCGGGCCGGTGAAGACGCTCGGCGACCTGAAAGGCCGCAAGCTCGGCGTCGCGGGCGGGCCGCTGGACAAGAGCTGGCTGCTGCTGCGCGCCTATGCCAAGGCGACGCTGGGCATCGAACTGGCGGACATCGTCGAGCCGGTGTTCGGCGCCGCGCCGCTGGTGAGTGAGCAACTGGCGCTCGGGCGGGTCGATGCTGTGCTCACCTTCTGGCCCTATGCCGCGCGGCTCGATGCGCGCGGCTTCGCGCGCCTCGTGGACATGACGCAGGTGATCACGGGGCTGGGCATTTCGCCGGTTCCCCCGCTGGTCGGCTTCGTCTGGCGCGGGGCGATCATGGGAGAGAAGGGCGCGGCGCTGGCCGCCTTCCTGCGTGCGGCGGCGGCGACCAACAAGGTGCTCGCGACCTCGGACGCGGCATGGGAGCCGGTGCGCCCCTTGATGCAGGCGGCGGACGAGGCGGAGTTCGTCAAGCTGCGCGACTATTACCGTGCCGGCATTCCCGGCAGCTTCGGCGAGGCCGAGCGCGCCTCCTGCGCCCGGCTCTACGAGGTGCTCGCCAGTCTCGGCGGGCCGGAACTGCTGGGGCCGAACGCGCAATATGACCGCGGCCTGTTCATGCCGGTCGGCGAGTGAGGCGGGCGTGAGCGCAGCGGCGCGTCTCGGCGTCACCCTCGGCTCGCTGCTGGCGCTGATATTGGCGTGGCAGGTGGCGGCGCTGCTGGTCGCCTCGCCGCTGCTGCCGGGGCCGCCGCAGGTGGTGCGCGCCATGATCCGCGCCTCGGCGGACGGAGAACTGCCGCGCAACATCGCGATCACGCTGGCACGGGTGGCGGTGAGCTTCTTCCTGGCCATGGCGATCGGCTCGGTCATCGGCATCGTTCTCGGGCGCTCGAAACCGCTCGACGCGGTGTTCGGGCCGTGGGTTCTGGTGCTGCTCAACCTGCCGGCGCTGGTGATCATCATCCTCTGCTATGTCTGGTTCGGCCTCACCGAGGCGGCGGCGATCACGGCGGTGGCGGTGAACAAGATTCCCAATGTCGCGGTGACCATGCGCGAGGGCGCTGCCGCACTCTCGCGCGACCTCGACGAGATGGCGCGGGTGTTTGCCGTGCCGCGCGCCCGCGCGCTGCGCCATGTGGTGCTGCCGCAACTCGCCCCGTTCTTCACCGCCAGTGCCCGCTCCGGCCTCGCGCTGACCTGGAAGATCGTGCTGGTGGTGGAACTGCTCGGGCGCTCCAACGGCGTCGGCTTTGAGCTTCAGACCGCGTTCCAGATGTTCGATGTGCCGATGGTGCTGGCCTATGCGCTGGCGTTCACCGCCGTGGTGCAGGTGATCGAGATCGCGCTGATCCAGCCGCTGGAGCGGCGGGCGAACCGGTGGCGGCGATGAGCGAGATTCGCATCGAGATTCGCGAGAAGCGCTTTCCGGCCGTCGCGGGCGGTCCTGAGCGGCTGGTGTTCCGCGACTTCCGGCTAGAGGTGCGCGACCGCGAGTTCCTGGTCCTGCTCGGCGCCTCCGGCCTCGGCAAGACCACGTTGCTGAACATCGTCGCCGGCCTCGACACCGCCTTCACCGGGCGGGTGAACTTTTCGGGGACCAAGCCGCGCATCGGCTATGCGTTCCAGAATCCGCGCCTGCTGCCGTGGCGCACCGTGCTGGAAAATGTCGCGCTGCCCTTGCCGGAGGGCGAGGCCGGGCGGGCGAGCGCGCTGGCGATGCTGGCGGAGGTCGGGCTTGCCGATCTCGCCCGGGCCTATCCCGAGCGGCTCTCGCTCGGCCAGCAGCGGCGGGTCGCGCTGGCGCGGGCCTTTGTCATCGCCCCCGACCTGCTGCTGATGGACGAGCCCTTCGTCTCGCTCGACGAGGCGACCGCGTTCCGCCTGCGCGAACTGTTGCGCGCGCTGCTGGAGAGGCACCCGGCGACCGTGATGTTCGTCACCCACGACCGGCGCGAGGCGCTGGAGGTGGCGACGCGGATCGTGACGCTGGAAGGCACGCCCGCGCGCATTGCCAAGGATGTCCCGGTCGACCCGGCGGTGCGCTTCGACGCCATTCGCCGCGGCACGATGAAGAAGGCGGCGCCCTGAGGCGCGATGTCCCGAAAGCTGAAATGAAAAAGCCCGAGGCGCGAGGCCCCGGGCTCTGAAGTCGGCTGGCTGAAGGGGAGTGGCCCTTCGTCTGAGTATATCGAGGCGGACTCGCCGCCCTCACTTGTTCAGAAAGATCGCCGCCAACCGCTGGAGCAGGCCCTTCGGATATTGGGCCGCGGGCGGAGCTTTTGTCTGCCCAGGGTTGTCCCCGATCTAAGCGGCGAAGGGGTGCTTGGCGGAGGAGGCCTGCGCGACCACGTCCTTGACCTTCGGCTCGCCGGTCACGGCGCGCTTGAGGGCTTCCTTGGTCGCTTCATAGTTGAACTGCTGGATCTTGGCGTCGTCGGCCGCTTCCCAGTGGATGAACACGCCGACCGAGATGAACAGGTCGTCGGCTTCGTCTTCCGGGATGGTGCCGTCGGCAACGCAGTCCACCACGGCCTTGGCCACGGCGTACTGGGCGGGGCCGAACATCTGGACGGCCTGGCGGGCGTCCTTGATCGTCACCTTGTTGAACAGGATCGTGTTGGGCTTGGCGAGCAGGTTCGGCGTGACCACCGCGAGAAGCGAGGTGAAGCCGTCCTTGTTGTTGGTGAGCGCGTTGACGAAGGCGCTCTCGGCCGCGCTGCCGCGCGGTCCGATGATGAGGTCGATGTGGGCGACCTCGTTGCCGTCGCCGACCAGCGACTCGCCGATCATTACCTTGTTGATCTTGGCCATCTAATTCCTCCCGAACGGGTTGCATGATCAGAGAGACAGGAATCGTCCCTCTCCCAGAATGTCCCGGCTATCTTTGTTGCAGCGTTTGAAACACCAAACCGGTTGGCCCGATAGCTCGACCAGACACGTCACAGGTGAGAGACTAGAGCCGCTTCGCCTGAGCCTGCAAGGGATTCTTCGGTACATGACAGGCATTTCCGCCTTTTGTCGCGGGTGCCCCGGCTGGAGGTGTCCGTTACGGCAGGCGGTCTGCATCTATTCGTGCATTGGCTAAATAATAGCCGGTTTCGCGGGCGCGCGATCAATCCTTGACCGCATGCCGAAGGCGTGTCCGGCGGGCAGGCACTGCGGCTCGCTTGCAATCTGGAGTACCGGATGGCATCGGGTTTGCTTATTAAGTGTTAACGGTCGGGAGCAGGGGAAGTTGCGGTCCCATGAGCCAGAGGGAAGGCCGGCGACGGGAATGGGAAGCGCACGGGCAGGCTGTTTTTCACGCCTAAGGGACCCGTTATGGAATTGATCTTGTCGATCTGCCTGATTGCCAATCCCGGCACCTGCCGGGAGGAGGCCGTGTCGGTCAATCTTGAGCAGCCGCAGATTCCGGTGCAGTGCATGATGGGTGCGCTCCCCGTGATCGCGGAATGGAGCGAGACCCATCCCAAGTGGAAGGTGACCAAGTGGCGCTGCGGCCGGGCCGGGGCGGGCGGCCGCGAGATCTGAGCGGCGTTCCCGATCCGCTGAGATAAGCCCCGGCGCTCCTGCTGCACTGCGGCGTGCGCCGGCGGCGAAGACGTGAAATCATTCCCGCTTCCTTAAGGATAAGGCTTCGGGAACCTACCCGCATGGGGCGCGTCTTTCTGTCTTCGCTGCGCGCGCGGATTTTGTCGTCGCTGCGCGTGCGCATGGCGCTGCTGCTGGTGGTCGCCGTGCTGGTCACGGCCGCCTCGGCGGGGCTGCTGGTGTATACGCTCGGCGCGGCGAGCCATCAGCTCGACCGGCTGGTCTCCGCGCAGAAGCGGCTCGACTTGCTCTCCGCCGTCTCTGGCCGCATCGGCGATTACGCGCTGGTGGCGTTGCAGGCCGCGCAGGAGGGGCGGGGGCTCGGCCGCGACGGGTTGAACGCGGCGCGCCAGCGCACCGACGCCGCCTTCGAGCGCTTCGAGACCGCGCTCGCTGCCGATGTGATGCGGCTCGGCGATGAGGAACAGCGCACGCTGATGGCGGCGCGCAGCCGCACCGTCGCCCGGCTTCGCGCCCAGTTCGAGGTGATGGACCGGCAGGTGCGGGCCGCGCTGACGCAGGAGAATCCCGCGGTCGGCGTACGAATCGCGCTCGATGTCTTCGCCGCCGGCTTCGGCGCGCCGCTCGGCCATGCCATGGAAGAGGAGCGCATGGCGGCGCAGGCGGCGCAGGACGAGGTGGAGGCGCTGCGCGCGCGCACCATGCGCTGGGGGCTGCTGGGCGTCGTCGCCGCGATCGTGCTGGCGGTCGCGCTGTACCAGCTTCTCGCCCGCTCACTGTTGCGCCGGGTCTCCGACGTCGCCACTGCCGCCTCGGCGATTGCGCGCGGGCGCTCCGACACACGGCTCCAGGTCACCGGTCATGACGAACTGAGCCTCGCTATGGCGCGGTTCAACCGCATGGCCGCGCATCTGGCCCGGCGCGAGGCGCGGCTGGTGGCGGACCAGAGGCATCTGCAGGAGACGGTCGATGCCCGCACCGCCGAATTGCGGGCCGCCAATGCGCGGCTGTCCTCGATCGATGTCGCACGGCGGCGATTTTTCACCGATGTCAGCCACGAGCTGCGCACGCCGCTCACGGTGATTCTCGGTGAGGCCGAGGTGTCGCTGCGCCCGGCCGCGCCGCGCCCGGACGACATGCGCGCCGCGCTCCAGGTGATCCAGACCCGCGCGCGCAAGCTGCATCGCCGTGTCGAGGACCTGCTGCGGATCGCCCGTTCCGAGAGCGGGCAGATCGAGCTGGAGCGCTCGCTGTTCCCGGTCGCCGGTCTGGTCGAGGAGGTGCATGAGAGCATGCGCCCGGTGGCGCGGGCGGCGGGCGTGGCGCTGGAGGCCGATGCGCCCGAGGACCTCGTAGCCGATGGCGACCATGACTGGCTCCGCCAGACGCTGGATGGGCTGGTCGCCAACGCCATCCGCCATTCCGCGCCGGGCAGCCGCGTGACCATCGCCGCCCGACAGGAGGACGGTCAGGTGGTGCTCAGCGTGACTGACGAGGGCAGCGGCATTCCGCCGGAGGAATTGCCGCATGTGTTCGAACGGTTCTGGCGCGGGGCGGGGCAGACCAGCGAGGGCAACGGCTTCGGCATCGGGCTGGCCCTTGCCAAATGGATCGTCGACCGCCATGGCGGAACCATAGAGATCGAGAGCCGGACCGGCAGCGGAGAAGAGGGCGCGAGCGGAACGCGCGTCACCATCCGCCTGCCGCTACCGATGCCGGACGAGACGCTGGAGGCCGCGCAGTGACTATTCTGATTGTCGAGGACGACGCCGATATCGGTTCCCTGCTGCGGCGCGGCTTCACCGCCGAGAGCTACCAGGTCGAGCTGGTGGCCGATGGCGAGCAGGCGCTGAAGGCGGCGAATGGCGCGGCGCTGGAGGCCATCATCCTCGACGTGATGCTGCCTGGCCGATCGGGAATCGAGGTGTGCAAGGCATTGCGGGCCGGCGGCCAGACCGCGCCGATCATCATGCTCTCCGCCCGCTCCAGCGTGAACGAGCGCACCGAGGGGCTGCTGGCCGGGGCGGATGACTACATCGTGAAGCCCTTCGCCTTCGAGGAACTGCTGGCGCGGGTGAAGGTGCAGGCGTTGCGCCGCTCCAGCGCCGATGGCGAGCCGCGCACGCTGACCGCCGGCCCGCTGACGCTCGACCTCGATACGCGGCAGGTGCAGGCCGGGGCGACGCGCGTGCGCTTCACAGAGCGCGAGGTCGAGCTGCTGGCGCTGCTGATGCGCCATGCCGGCGAGCCGCTGGCGCGCGCGGACATCTTCGCCGCGCTGTGGGCCGGACATGGCGGCGCCTCGCTGAACGTGGTCGACGTCTATGTCGGCTACCTCCGGCACAAGCTCGCGGACGTGACGCCGGAGGGTGGCAACATGATCGTCACCGTGCGCGGCCGCGGCTTCATGTTCGAGCCGCCGACGGAATGACGTCAAATATTCGCGTGACGAATAGTGCACTGCAATATTGGTATAATGTCGACCTGTCACTATTCCTTGAGGCGTTCTTGACGATTCAGACCAGAGTAGCCACACTAGTCTAGCGGTGTGAAAAGCCGTTAATTCAACTGTTCTCTTATGAACTTCTTATGAGATCATCAAGAGACAAAGAACGTCAGGAGGAAGAAATGGCCTGGAATACTCCCCGTATCGTGGAAGTCTGCGTCGGCATGGAAGTCAACGCCTACTATCCGGCGGACTTCTGATCGACTGAGGGCGAGCCGGCGCGCGCGGCATCTCGATGCTCACCACGTCGCCTCGCCTGCGTCTTGCCATGCTCGGCTCGGCTGCCGGCGGCGGCTATCCTCAGTGGAACTGCCGGTGCCGAGTATGTGCACTCGCCTGGGACAACGACCCCCGCGTCCGTCGCCGGACCCAGACCTCGATGGCGGTGAGCGCGGATGGCGAGAGCTGGGCGCTGGTGAACTGCGCGCCGGAAATCCTCGCGCAGATTCAGGGCTTGCCGGCCCTGCAGCCGAAAGCGCTGCGGCACAGCCCGGTGGCATCGGTGTTGCTCACCAATGCCGATATCGACCATGTGGCCGGGCTGCTCAGCCTCCGGGAGGCGCAGCCCTTCACCCTGCTGGCCACGCCCGCCGTCCATGAGGTGCTGCGCGCCAGCGCGGCCTTCGATGTGCTGGCGCCGGAGGTGGTGACGCGCACGCCGGTGGAACTCGGGACCTCGTTCGATCTGGTCGCGGGGGTGGTCGCGGAGATTTTCCCCGTTCCCGGCAAGATCGCGCTCTATCTCGAAGGCGGCGACATCCGCGCCCATGGCGAGGTGCAGACCGCGATCGAGGGCGAGCAGACCATCGGCGTCGAATTGCGGGCGGGAGGGGCGCGGGTGCTGTTCATTCCCGGCTGCGCGCGGATGACCGACGCGCTGCGCGCCCGGATCGAGGGTGCCGACGCCGTGCTGTTTGACGGCACGCTCTGGCGCGACGACGAGATGGTGCAGGCGGGCGTCGGCACCAAGACCGGCCGGCGCATGGGCCACATGTCGATGAGCGGGGAGGAGGGATCGATTGCCGCCTTCGCCGGGCTCGATGTCGGGCGGAAGATTTACGTGCACATCAACAATACCAACCCGGCGCTGATCGAGGGCTCGGACGAGCGGATCGCGGCGAACCGGGCGGGATGGGAAATCGCCGAAGACGGAATGGACATCGTGCTATGACCACGCTCCTCTCCCCCGCCGAACTCGAAGCGCGCCTGCGCGATGTCGGTGCCCGCCGCTATCACAGCCTGCACCCGTTCCATAAGCTGCTGCACGGCGGCAAGCTGGATTTCGGGCAGATCCAGGCCTGGGCGCTGAACCGCTATTACTA
The DNA here is from genome assembly GCF_047501495.1 of Ancylobacter sp. G4_0304. NCBI lineage: Bacteria > Pseudomonadati > Pseudomonadota > Alphaproteobacteria > Hyphomicrobiales > Xanthobacteraceae > Ancylobacter > Ancylobacter sp. G4_0304. The sequence goes on from NZ_JAZDRM010000018.1 coordinate 66,260, forward strand.
TCAGGCGATGATCCCGGTGAAGGATTCCTCCGTCCTCGCCCGGATGGAGGATGCCGATCTGCGCCGGGTCTGGCGCCAGCGCATCATCGACCATGACGGCGACCATGAGGGCGAGGGCGGCATCGCCCGCTGGCTCAAGCTCACCGACAGCCTCGGGCTGCCGCGCGACTACGTGACCTCGCTGCAGGGCCTGCTGCCGGCGACCCGCTTCGCGGTGGACGCCTATGTGCATTTCGTGCGCGACAAGAGCCTTTTGGAGGCCATCGCCTCCTCGCTCACCGAGATGTTCTCGCCCGGCATCATCGGCGAGCGGGTGGCGGGGATGCTCGCCAATTACGATTTCGTCTCCAAGGACACGCTGGCCTATTTCGACAAGCGCCTGACGCAGGCGCCGCGCGATGCCGATTTCGCGCTCGATTATGTGAAGCAGCACGCCCGAACCCCGGAGCAGCAGCAGGCGGCGATCCGCGCGCTGGAGTTCAAGTGCGACGTGCTGTGGGTGCAGCTCGACGCGCTGTATTTCGCCTATGTCGATCCGAAGATGGCCTATCCCGGCGCCTTCGTGCCGAAGGAGGGCTCAGGCGCCTCCGCGCCGCGGGAGACCTGAATGGGCCAGCATTTCGCCCCGACCGGCACACCGAAGCTCGCGCGCGGCGTGCGCCTGCGCCATGACGAGGCGCGCGGCCAATGGGTGCTGCTTGCACCCGAGCGCGTGCTCAACCCCGATCCGGTGGCGGTTGAAATCCTGCGCCGGGTCGATGGCTCGCGCAGCATCGCCGGCATTGTCGACGAGCTGGCGCAGGCGTTCACGGTCGAGCGCGAACGCGTCGAGGCCGATGTCGACGACTTCCTCAAGGGCCTCGTCGACAAGGGCATGGTGGAGGTTTCGGGATGAATGTCGCCGCCCCCTCGCTCGCCGATCTCGCCGGGCAGGCCAAGGCGCTGGTGCGCCCCAAGCCGCCCGCGCCTTATGGCATGCTCGCCGAGCTGACGCATCGCTGCCCCCTGCAATGCCCCTATTGCTCGAACCCGGTCGAACTTGACCGGCGCAATGTCGAACTCGACACCGCGACCTGGCTTCGGGTGTTCGAGGAGGCGGCGAAACTCGGCGTGTTGCAGGTCCATCTCTCCGGCGGCGAGCCGACGGCGCGGCGCGATCTTGAGGCGATGGTGCGCCACTGCGTCGAGGTCGGGCTCTACACCAACCTGATCACCGCCGGCGTCGGCGTCACCAATGAGCGGCTGCAAAGCCTGGCGGATGCCGGCGTCGACCATGTGCAGCTCTCTTTCCAGGGCGCGGACGCGGCGATGACCGCCCATGTCTCGAACCTGAAGGACGCGTTCGAGCGCAAGCTGGCCGTCGCGCGCGAGGTGCGCCGGCTCGGCCTGCCGCTCACCGTCAACGCGGTGGTGCACCGCGCCAATATCCACCAGATCCCCGATTTCCTCGAACTGGCGCAGCGGCTTGGCGCGCGGCGCATCGAGATCGCCCACGCGCAATATTACGGCTGGGCGCTGCGCAACCGCGCCGCGCTGATGCCGACGCGCGAGCAGGTGTTCAAGGCGCTGGAGATCGTGGACGAGGCGCGGGTGCGGCTCGATGGCATCCTGACCATCGACGCGGTGGTGCCGGATTATTACGCCAAATATCCCAAGCCCTGCATGAATGGCTGGGGCCGGCAGTCGCTCAACGTCACGCCATCCGGCAAGGTGCTGCCGTGCCACGCCGCCGAGACCATTCCCAACCTCGATTTCTGGAATGTCGCGGAGCATTCGCTCAGCGAGATCTGGCTCGACAGCCCGGCCTTCAACGCGTTTCGCGGCACCGACTGGATGCCGGAGCTGTGCCAGTCCTGCGAGCGCAAGGAGAAGGACTGGGGCGGCTGCCGCTGCCAGGCGATGGCGATCGCGGGCGATGCCAGCGCCACCGATCCGGCCTGCCACAAATCCCCGCTCCACGACCATCTTCTGGCGCTGGCCGAAGAGGACGCGGCGTTGGGCGTCGACCAGTATGACTACCGGCGCTTCACCGTGCCGGAAAAAGCGCAGTAATCGGCCGAACGACAAAACAACACGGCCGATCAGGGAGAGATGACCCGCCCATGAAATCGCTCGCTTTCGGGCTCGGCGCCCTATTGCTGGCCGGTGGTGCCGCGTTCGCGGACCCGACCGCCACGCAGCTGTTTTTCGATACGCCGTATCTGTCGCGCGTCGCGCCCGGTACGCGGATCGATTACGCCTTCCACCACAAGACTGCCGAGGCGAAGCTCGGCGAGAGCTTCGACGAGACGCTGGCGCTGAACGTGACCGCCGAGCCGAGCGATCCCGCCCGGCGCGTCGCCGAGGTCGATATCAAGCGCGGCGATCGCCATGCCGAGGCCGGGCCATTCCCGACGCTGAACGGCAATCCGGTGTCGCTGATCCTGCTGGAGCGCGATGTGAAGGAAATGGCGCAGCTCTCCAAGGGCAGCCCGTTCTACCTGCGCAACCGCGTGCGCGACCACATCGCCGCCGGCAAGGTCGAGCCCGCGCGCTTCGATTTCGACGGGCGCGCGGTGGAGGGCTGGAAGCTGTCCATGACGCCGTTCGCCGACGATCCCAACAAGGACAAGCTGCTGGAACTCGCCGGCCGGCATTACGAATTCCTGTTCTCCGATGCGGTCCCCGGCGGGCTCTATTCGATCTCGGTGGTGACGCCCAAGGCCGAGGGCGGGGGAAACCTGATCGAGACCAGCCTGACGCTGACCGGCACCGGCCCGGCGGCCGCGACAGAGGGAGCGAGCAAATGAAAGCGTCTCTCCAGCGCTTCGTGCTTTCCGCGCTGTGCGCGGCCTCGCTCGTCGCCTTCGCCGGTGCGCCGCTCCACGCGCAGGGCGGGGCGAACACCGTGGTCGGGCCTGCCGGCCCGATCGCCGGCTATGGCACCAGCGCGGCGCAGGGGCCGGCGGCGGGGCTGATCAACGATTATCCGACCGTGGCCCGCGCCGACTACGTGTTCGGCTGCATGGCGGCGAACGGGCAGACCAGGCAGGCGCTGGAGAAGTGCTCCTGCTCGATCGACACCATCGCGACCATCCTGCCCTATGAGAAATATGTCGAGGCGGAGACTATCCTGTCAGTCGGGCAGGTCGCCGGGCAATCTTCCGAGCTGTTCCGCAACACGGCGATGTTCCGCGACATCGTGGCGGACATGCGCCGCGCGCAGGCGGAAGCCGAGTTCACCTGCTTCCGCTGAGGCGGGTTGCTCCGTGTGATCGGTGGTCCCGGATCGGCCTCCGGCCATCCGGGATGAGGCGGGTCACCCGGCCGGCTTCAGCGCGCCCTCGAACCTGCGGCCCTCGGTGTCGCCCGCCTCGACGCGGACCGGCCCGCCGGTCGGCTCGTAGGAGAAGCGGATCGCCGGGTCCTCGCTGAGCGAGATGCCGCCCTGCATCGAAAACACCAGCTCGTCGCCCTGCTTCACCACGATGTCGTCGACGAACATGGCCGGGGTGTAGAGCCGCGTGATCGGGTCGATCTGCAGGCCGGAATAGTTCGGGTGGCGGATCATGAGCTGGATGCGCGAGACGCGGCTGGCCTTGGTTGCGTCTCCCATAGTGGCGTCGCCGGTCTGGCCGTCATCGGCGGCGCGCAGCTTCATCTGGCCGATGTTCTTCAGCGCGGCTTCCTCGTCCTTCATCGCCGGCGCCGAGCAGCCGCCCGATGCCTTCACATAGCTCTCCGCCATGTGCAGCCCGCCGTCGCTGGTCTCGGCGATGGCGCGGACATAGCTGTAGCTGTTCACCCGCAGCCGCGTGCCGAGCGCGATGTCATGACGCGCGCCGCCGAAGGTGAAGGTGGCGGCGACCGGGGCCGGGTTCTCGTCGACGATCAGCGTCAGCTTCGCGATGGTGCGCGGATCGCCCGCCGGCAGCATCACCTCGACGTCGATCGGCACCATGGCCGCGTCCTCGGCGCGCTTGGGCGCGGTGAGCCGCACCAGCGGGCTGCCGTCCTCGATGGCGCGTTCGCCGAACACATCAGAGCGCAGCGAGCGCCAGGTGGCGTCGGCGCCCGCCTCCTGCGCGGCGGCGGCTGTGGAGGCGAGGCACAGCGCCGCCAGCGCGATCGGCCAGGCGAGGCGCAGGGGACGGCGGATTTCCGGCAGATGCGGCAGATGAAGATGCGGCAGGTGGAAATCAGGAAGGTGGAAATCTGGGCGGTGCATGGCGTTGCTCCCGGGGCATGTACCGGGTCTTTGGCCGCCCGGCTGATGCCGCCATCATACACCATCGCGGCGTGAATTGCAGGTCACGTCGCGGCGATCCGGCGGGCGTGTCGCCTGCCGGCGGGACCGCCCGCACATTGTTGGGACGCGGCGCCCATCCGCGTGCCGCAAACCGCGCCCGATCAAGGCATTGCGCCACCTCTGTCTTAATTTAGTCGGCGTCGGCGGGTGGTAATCGCGCCGGTACGGGATACCCTGTGCCGCTCTCACCCCGAAGGGACGACATGCCGACACAAACGCCCGCCGCTCCGCGTCGCTCCCGATCCGCCTCCGCGACCAAGGAACAGGCCGCGCCTGAGGCCGACGAGACAGGCGCGCCGGCACAGCTTGCCGACCGGGAGCCGGTGCTGGTCGACCTCGCCTTGCAGGGCGGCGGCTCGCACGGGGCGTTTACCTGGGGCGTGCTGGACCGGTTCCTCGAAGAACCGTGGCTGAAGATCGACGGCATCTCCGGCACCTCGGCCGGCGCCATGAATGCCGCCGTGCTGGCCCACGGCTTCACGGCCGGCGGGGCGGAAGGCGCGCGCGCCGCGCTGCGCAGCTTCTGGACCAAGGTATCGGAAGCCGCGCGCTACAGCCCATTCCAGCGCGGGCCGCTCGACCGCCTGCTCGGGCGCTGGACGCTGGATTCCTCGCCCGCTTTCGTGGCGATGGACCTGATCTCGCGGCTCTATTCGCCCTATGATCTCAATCCCGGCGGCTCGAATCCGCTGCGCACCATCCTTGAGGACATCATCGACTTCGAGGCGCTCAAAGCGTCGCCGATCCGGCTGTTCATCACCGCGACCAGCGTGCGCACGGGGCGGGGCAAGGTGTTTCGCAACGCGGACATAACGCCCGACGTGCTGCTGGCCTCGGCCTGCCTGCCGACCATGTTTCAGGCCATCGAGATCGACGGCGAGGCCTATTGGGACGGGGGCTATGCCGGCAACCCGACCATGACGCCGCTGGTGCGCGAGCTGGAGTCCGACGACACCATCCTCATCCCGATCAACCCGATCGAGCGCGACGGGGTGCCCGACACCGCGCGCGACATTCTCAGCCGACTGAACGAGGTGTCGTTCAACGCCGTGCTGCTCAAGGAGCTGCGCATGATGGCGCTGATGCGCCAGGTCGCCGATCCTGGCCATACCGAAGGCGCGCAATGGGCCAGGATGCGCATTCACATGGTGCACAACAAGGTGATGGGAACGCTCGGCTATTCCTCGAAGCTCAACGCCGAGAAGGACTTCCTCGACCTGCTCCACGCCGAGGGCCGCGAGGCCGGCGGCAAGTTCCTCGCCAAGCATGGCGAGGATATCGGCAAGCGCTCGACGCTCGACATCGACCAGCTGATCGAGGGGGTGTGACGAATGGGGCTTCTCGGCATTCTGGTCGGCCTTGGCCTGCTGATCTTCTTCGCCTTTCGCGGCTGGAGCGTGCTGCTGCTGGCGCCGATCGCCGCGCTGGTGGCCGCCGCCTTTGCCGGCGAGCCGCTGCTGGCGAGCTGGACCCAGACCTTCATGGAGAGCGCCGCGCGCTTCATCGCGCAGTTCTTCCCGCTGTTCCTGCTCGGCGCGCTGTTCGGCAAGATCATGGACGACAGCGGCTCGGTGACCACCATCGCCCGCTGGATGACCGAGAAGCTCGGCACCGAGCGCGCCGTGCTCGCGGTGGTGCTGGCCGGCGCGCTGGTGACCTATGGCGGCGTCAGCCTGTTCGTCGCCTTCTTCGTGCTGGCGCCGATGGGGCTGGCCTTGTTCCGCACGGCCAACATTCCGCGCCGGCTGATGCCGGCGGCGATCGCGCTCGGCACCTCGACCTTCACCATGTCCGCCTTGCCGGGCACGCCCTCGATCCAGAACGCCATTCCCATGCCGTTCTTCGGCACCACGCCGTTCGCCGCGCCGGGCCTCGGCATCATGGCCTCGGCCATCATGCTCGCCTTCGGCCTGTGGTGGCTGAAGCGGATGGAGGCGAGGGCGCGGGCGGCGGGAGAGGGCTTCGGCGACGACGTGCCGGCGCCGGTGGACGCGGCGGCGGACGACCCGCTGGTGCGCGAGCGGGCGACCACCGCCCATGAGTTCGACCCGGCGGAAATCCACAACGGCATGCACGCCTATAGCGAGCCGCCGATCGTGCTCGCCGCGCTGCCGCTGATCGTGGTGGTGGTGGTCAACCTGCTGATGTCGATGCTGATCCTCCCGGCCATGGACGTTTCGTTCCTTGCCGAGGAGCGCTGGGGCGGCATCTCGCTCTCGGCCGTGGGCGGCGTGTGGTCGGTGGCGACCGCGCTGCTGGCGGCGATCCTCACCGCGCTGGCGGTCAACTGGCGGCGCCTGCCGTCCAAGCGCTCGACGATCGACGCCGGCGCCAATGCCTCGGTGCTGCCGATCTTCAGCGTGGCGAGCCTTGTCGGCTTCGGCGCGGTGGTGGCGGCGCTGCCGGCCTTCGAGCTGGTGCGGCAATGGGTGCTGGGTATCGAGGGCGGGCCGCTGGTGTCGCTCGCCATCGCCACCAACATCCTCGCCGCGCTTACCGGCTCCGCCTCCGGCGGCCTGACCATCGCGCTCGACTCGCTGGGGCCGACCTATATGAAGATCGCCGCCGAGATCGGGCTCGATCCCGCACTCCTGCACCGCGTGGCGGTGATCGGCTCCGGCACGCTGGATAGCCTGCCCCATAATGGTGCCGTGGTGACTTTGCTCGCGGTATGCGGCACAACGCACAAACAAAGCTATTTCGATATCGTCATGGTGGGCATTGTCGGCGCGATCCTCGCGCTTGTGGCGGTGATCATGGTCGGCTCCGCCGTCGGTTCGTTCTGACCCGGCGGCCGCGCTTCCACCCCCGGCGAGCGACCAACGCGAGAGACCATGACCAGCATTCAGACGCCGGGCCTGCTGAGCTTCACCATCGCCATTCTGGTGTTCTTCGCCGGCGCCGGCCTCAATCGCGCCATCGAGCCGCTGCGCCGCTTCAACATTCCCGAGGCGGTGACCGGCGGCATGCTCGCGGCGCTGGCGACGCTGATCGCCTATGAGTTCTTCGACGTCGAGATCAGCTTCGCGCTCGAAGCGCGGGACATGCTGCTTCTGTATTTCTTCACCGGCATCGGCCTCAACGCCAAGCTGGACGACCTGATTTCCGGCGGGCGTCCGCTGCTGGTGTTGCTGTTGCTCACCCTGGTCTACCTCGTCGTGCAAAATCTCATCGCGGCCACCAGCGTCGCGGTGCTCGGCCTGCCGGAGGGGCTGACCGTGTTCCTCGGCTCCGCCTCGCTGATCGGCGGGCACGGCACCACCATCGCCTGGGCGCCGCTGATTTCCCAGCGCTTCGGAATCGCCAACGCGCTCGAAGTCGGCATCGCGGTGGCGACGCTTGGTCTGGTGGTGGCGAGCCTTGTCGGCGGCCCGATCGCCAGTTTCCTGCTCAAGCGTTACCAGCTCAAGGGCCCGCGCGCCGAGGATGCGGTGGTCGGCCTTCCCGACCGGCTGGAGGACCGCCAGCGTGACGACATGAGCCATGTCGCCCTGCTGCGCACGGTGCTGGTGCTGAACGTCACCATCCTGATCGCCTTCGTGCTGGAAGGGCTGATCGAGACGCTGCCGATCAAGCTGCCGATGTTCGTGGTGTGCCTGCTGGTCGGCATCGTGCTGACCAATACCGTGCCGCGCCTCATGCCGCACATCGTCTGGCCGACGCGCACCCGCGCGCTGGCGCTGGTCTCCGACCTGTCGCTGAACGTGTTCCTCGCCATGTCGCTGATGAGCATGCAGCTCTGGACGCTGGGCGGGCTGGGCATCGCGCTGGTCATCGTGCTGGCGATCCAGACCGTGGCCGCGGTGGCCTACATCATCTTCGTGGTGTTCCCGGCCATGGGGAAGAACTACGAGGCGGCGGTACTGTCCGCCGGCTTCACCGGCATCTCGCTCGGCGCGACGCCCACCGCCATCGCCAACATGACGGCGGTGACCAAGGCGCACGGCGCCGCCGCGCGGGCCTTCATCATTTTGCCGCTGGTGTCGGCCTTCTTCATCGACATCGCCAATGCCGCCGTCATCGGCTTCCTTGCCCGCTGACCGCCCTGACCTGAGAGAATCTGCCGATGCTGTCACGCCGCTCCCTGTTCAAGGTCCTGTTCGCCGCCGCTGCCGTTCCGCTGGCGGCCGGCCTCTCCAGCGAGGCCGAGGCGCAGTATGTCGGCCCGCGCGGCGCTCCGCCGCCGCCGCGCCGCGAGCCGCGCCCCCCGGCGCGCCGGGGCTACACCTGGGTGCCCGGCCACTGGGCCTGGCGCCGCGGGCCTGGCTGGGTGTGGATGCCCGGCTATTGGGAGCAGAATCGCCGCGGCTTTGTCTATGTCGGGCCGCGCTGGGTGCTGCGCCGTGGCCAGTGGGTCTACGAGCCCGGCCGCTGGGTGCGCCAGATGCGCTGAGGCGCGCCTCGTCCAGAAGCACGAAAGCCGGGCCTCGCGCCCGGCTTTTTGCTGCGCCGAGGCGTCCGGCTATTCGGGGGCGCCCGGCTGGCGCACTGTTTCGTTCATCGAGCGGCCGAGCTGCTCCACCTGGCCTTCATAGCCGCGGCGCGTCTTGGGATCGAACACCGCGATCGGCGCGCTGATGGCAAGGCCCGCCGCGCTGCCCACCGTCTGGCCGACGCCCATGGCCACCGCGCCGATGCGGTCGCCGATGCTGACATCGGAATCGGTGATGGTCTGGCCGTTCACCAGCCGGGTGCCGATGAGCTGCACCACCTCCGGCGAGGAGGCGAAGCGGCCATGGTTCAGCGAGTCGCCGCTCTGGACCTTGGTCAGGTCGATGACGGTGATGCCGGACTTCTCGATCTCGTCGAGATGGTCCTCGGCATTGATCTGTCCGAGCCGCTCGACATTGCCGGCGATGCGCCGCGAGACCTGCAGCGCCCGGTCGTCGCGCGAGACGAACAGGGTGAAGCGCGTGCTCGGCCGGTTCAGCGCCAGCCACTGGGTGGTGAACACGTCGATGTCGATATCGGGCGAGGCGAGGATCACGTTGGTGATCTTCTTGGGCAGGGTGCCGCGCCGGATCGCCATCTGCCGCAGCCCTTCCATGGCGAGCCACGCGCCCATGGAATGCGCCATGATGGTGACGTCGGCGACCTCCGGATCGCTCGCGACCTCCCACACCACCTGCTCGAAGGCGTCGCGCGAGAAGATCGTGCTCTCGCGGTCGAACAGATAGTCGAACACCCGCGCCCGCGAGGGCCAGGTGAACAGCACCGGGGCGACCTCGGCCCCGGAATCATGGGTGATCTGGGCGAAGCGGTAGACGGCGTCCTCGAAGCGGTTGTTGAAACCGTGCACGAAGATCATCACCCGCTTGCTGGGCGGCAAATTCTGCCGGAGCCAGACCCGCGCGGCATCCTTGCCGCCCAGCGGCTTGACCGAAATGGTGGCGAAATCGGTCATCGGGTTGGGCGGCAGGCTGCGCGGCCACTGCACCTGGCCGATCTGGCGGTTCGCATCCGGCGGGATCGACACGTCGAAGGCCGACAGCGAGACCGCGGAGCCGCGCTCGCCGGTGTAGCGGATACCGGGATTGTCGGAGGGCGCGCGGGTGGTGGCGACCAGCATATTGACTTCGGTGGCGTCTGGATTGGTCTGCGTCACCGGCGCGAGCACGCCGGTCGGGCGATTGGCGCAGGCGGCAAGAACGAGGCAAAGCAAAGCGCCCGCGAGAGCGCGGCTCACGCGCCGGGCGCTCCCTGCTGTGCTGTGTGGTCCGGCGTGCAACACCTTGACGCTACCCTGGTCTGAACAAGCCTGCCGACGGCACGTCGCCGTCCTTCTCGTTACAGGCTCGCGGCACGTGCCTCAAGCACGCTGCCCGGTCAGCCGGGGTGGGGAGGTCCGATTTCCGCCGAGAGTTGCAGCGCGGCACCAAGCAGCAGGATGACGAGCACCAGCAAGGCGCCCGCCACCGGCCAGCGCCGGATCCAGTCGTCGAGCCGCTCGGCGGCGATGCTGGCGCGCTGCGCGAGGGGAAGCAGCGCCGCGCCGAGCACCACGGCATCGCCCTCCGGGATACGCGGCAGACGGTCGCGCAAGCGCAGCAGCGGGAGGAACAGAAGCGCACCCAGCAGCAGCGGCCATGTCGCCTTCCATAGCGCGGACGCCGTGAAAACGGCGCCGAACCCGTAACCGCTCGCGGCCGGAAACAGCGCCCATGGCACGAGCAGCGAGGCGGCCGCCACGCCGAGCCAGGGCGCGAGGAGCGGCGCTCCCGCCGGTTTCGCGTCCGGCGCGAGGGCGAGGCGGCGCAGGAAATGCAGCATCAGTAGCGTGCTTCCCGTCGCCGAGAGCGTGACCAGCAGCAGGACCGGGCCGTCGCCGAACAGGTCCTTCACCGCATATTTCGCCAGCATGCCGCTGGTGAAGGGCAGGCCGGCGAGGCTGAGCGCCAGCAGCGCCATGATCGCCCGCTGCCACGGCAGGGCGCGCCCCGCCGCCACCCCGACCCCGAGGAATAGCGCGCCCTTCACCAGCAGATGGTGCAGCGCGTAATAGGCGGCGAGCGTGCCGGTGCGCGCGTCGCCCAGCGCGAGGCCGGCGCCGAGCACGGCCGCGATCACCCCCATCTGGCTCACCGTGGAATAGGCGAGCACCACCTTGGCGTGATGCTGCGTCACCCCGACCCCGACCGCATAAAAGGCGGTGAACAGGCCGAGCCCGACCAGCACCGCGCCGGTGGCTTCCAGCCCAGCCTCGAAGGGCAGGAAGCGGATGAGGCCGATGACGCCTGCCTTGACGATGATGCCGCTGAGCGCTGCCGAGGCCGGCATCGGCGCGACAGGGTGGGCAAGCGGCATCCAGACATGCAGCGGCACCAGTCCCATTTTCAGGGCGAAGCCGAGAATGAGCAGGGTGAGGATCGCCCCGCGCCAAAGCGAGGTGGGCAGGCCCGCCACGGCTTCCGCGATCATCGGGTTGCCTGTCGCCTGCCCGGTCGCCAGCATGACGAAGGCCATGAGCAGGAAGGCTTCGCCGAGCAACGCCAGCACCATGTAGAGGGTCGCGGCGCGGCCGGCGGCGGGCGTGCGCTCATGGGCGACGAGGCCATAGGCGGCAAGGCTCGCCAGCGAGAAGGCGAGGTAGAAGCTGGCAAGGTCCGCCACCAGGAACAGCGCGAGGCTGCCGGCCATGGTCGCCAGCCACCAGGCGGCGAAGCCGGCGCGGCGGGCATCCCTGGCCATGTAGCTCGCGGCATAGAAGCCGGCGAGGCTCCACAGCAGCGCGGCTCCGCCCAGCAGCATGGCGCCGGGCAGGTCCAGCGCCAGCGTCAGCCGCAGCGGATCGGGCGCCAGCACCAGCGCGCCCCCGGGCGCCAGCAGCGCGGCGAGCAATGCCGGCAGCGGCGCGAAGGGCAGCAGGCTCATCAGCCGCGCGCGCGGCCCGCGCCACAGTGCGCTTGCCAGCATCGCCAGCGGCAGACCGGGCGCGGCGAGGAGCAGAAGACCGGCGACGTTCAGGCTCCCGCTCATGGCAGCACCTCGCGGCCAATGCCGAGCAGGGCAAAGGGCTGGAGCGGCACGAAGCCCAGCGCCACCGCCACCAGCGCCAGCGCAAGCACCACGAGTTGCCGGGCGAGCGGGGAGGGCGGGCCGCCGGGCTCGCCCGCGGGTCCGTCCGCCATCGCCGCGCCGAGCACGCGGAACACATAGCCGGCCGCCAGCATGCCGCCTGTGAGGATCACGGCGGCGATCCACCACAGCCCGTTCGCGGTGGCGGCGCTCAGCAGCAGCAGCTTGGCGACAAAACCGCCGCTCGGCGGCAGGCCCATTAGCGACAGCCCGGCCAGCGCGAAGGCGGCGACCGCCACCGGCAACCGGCGCGCGAGGCCGGCGAACTCGCCGATGCGGTCATGGCCGAGCGTCTCGGCGATCAGCCCGGCGGCGAGGAACATCGCGGCCTTGGCGAAGGCGTGCGAGACAAGTTGCAGCACGCCGCCGGTCCAGCCGATGGTCTCCCAGAAGGCGAGCGGACCCGCCGCCAGCGGGAACACCAGGAACAGGTAGCCGATCTGCGCCACGGTGGAATAGGCGATCAGCAGCTTCAGCCGCGCCTGCCGCAGCGCGACGAGCGAGCACAAAAGGATCGCCCCCGCGCCCAGCGCCGCCAGCAACTGCCCCGCCAGTGGGCTCGGCAGCGGCGGCAGCAGGTCGAACCACAGTCGCAGGATGAGGAAGAACGGCGCCTTCACCACCAGCGCGGAGAGCACCGCGCTCGCGGCCGGCGGCGCGCCGGCATGGGCGGGCGGCAGCCATAGATGCAGCGGGAACAGCGAGGCCTTGGCCATCAGTCCCACCGTCATCATCGCCACCGCCGCCAGCGTCACCGGATCGGCCTGCACCAGCTCGTGCAGCAGCCCTATGTCGAGCACGCCATAGCGGCCATAGATCAGCGCCACGCCGAGCAGATAGAGCACCGAGCCGAGCAGGGCGAACAGCAGGTAGCGCAGCGCCGCGTGCAGCGTCGCGGTGCGCCCGTCGAGGCACACCAGCGTCACCGCGCTGAAGGTCAGCAGCTCCAGCGCCACGAAGAAATTGAACAGGTCCTCGCCAAGGAAGACGAGGTTGAGCGCGCTCCACATCGCCATCAGCATCGACCAGAAGGTGAAGGGCGCCCGCGTGTCGCCGTCCACACCCTCCGGCGTGCGGAACTCGCGCTGCGAGAACAGCGCCGCAGCACAGATGATCAGTGCCGCCAGCACCAGCATCACCGCCGACAGCCCGTCCGCGCGCAGCCTGAGGCCGAGCGGGGGCTCCCAACCGCCCAGCGTGTAGTGCAGCGCCCGCCCGCCGGTCCACACCTCGACGAGGATCGCCACGGCCAGCGCGACGCCGAGCGGCACCGCGACGCGGGCGACGCGCTCGGGATGCAGGCCGCGCAGGCCGAGCATGGCGCACAGGCCGAGGATCGGCAGCAGCACCGCGAGCACGAGGAGGAGGCTCGCCGCATCGTTGACCGGAACGGGCATCATGGCTCGCCCTTCCCGCCGTCCTCGGGCTCGTTCTCGGCATCCGAGATCTTCAGCAGCAGCGTCGCCGCGAGCGCCGTGGCGGAGAAGGCGACGACGATGCCGGTGATGACGATGGCCTGCGGCACCGGATCGCCGTCCAGCCCCGCCGCCGCGCCGCGCCGGCCGATCACGCCGAACAGGATGAACACGCCGCTGCCGAGAATGTTGAAGGCCAGCAGCTTGCGCAGTGCGTCGGGCAGCACGATCAGACCGTACAGCCCGATCCCGACCATGCCGGAGGCGCACAGGCCGAACAGGGTGGCGGCGGAAATGAACGGCGTCATCGGCGCGGCGCCCGTTCCGCCGGCCCCGCCACCATCAGCGCCAGCGCGGCCACGATGGAGACCGCCAGCGCCGCCTCGATCAGGATGATCAACGGCTTGGCGAAGGCGTCGGGGTAGGCGAGGAAGCCGTCGGCCCACCAGAGGCCGGCGAAGCCGATGGCGAGGAACACCAGCGGCCCGGCGACCAGCGCCGCGCGGATGCCACGGGAGCCGGTGCGCGGCGGCGGGGCGAGGCCCGCCATCATCGCCAGCAGCCACATGGCAGCAAGGATGGTGCTCGCCTGAAACTTGCCGCCCGGCTCGTCCGCGCCGATCCAGAACAGATAGCCCGCGATGACGATGCCGAAGGGCGGCAGCACGCGGGCGAGGAAGACCAGCGCCGGGGAGGGCGGCCCGGTGCGCCACGCTGCCGGCTCCCCGCCCCAGAACCGGTCCGCGCCCAGCGACCACACGCCGATCAGTGCGAGCAGCAGCACGATGATCTCAAGGAAGGTGTCGAGCGCGCGATAGGCCAGCAGCACGGCGGTGACCGGATTGCCGAGGCCGGTGCGGCCAATCGGCTCCATGGCGGCGGCGGCGAGCGAGGGCGCGGGATCGGGCAAGGCGAGCACCAGCGCCATCAGGGCAAGGCTCACCCCGGCGCACAGCACGCCGGCGATCCAGCGCGTCGCGCGGCCCGGCGGGGCGCTCATGCCGCGCATCGCGCCGAGCCGGGCGGAGACCCGTAGCAGCAGCACGCCGGTCGCCCCGCCCCCGATGGCGGCTTCCGTCAGCGCCACGTCGACGGCGGCGAGCCTTATCCACACCAGCGCCAGCAGCAGCCCATAGGCGATGAAGCCGAACACCGCCGCCCGGCGCTCGCGCACCGTGACGATCCAGCCGGCGGTGAGCAGCACTAGAGCCGTGAGCAGCAGGGCGAAGGGCTCGCTCATTGCGCCTCCTCGCGCGTTTGCTCCGGCTGGCGCTTGGCGAGCCCGGCGAGGAGCTGGCTGGCGCCGGCGCTGGCGATCTGCACCAGCACCCAGATGAACACCAGCTTGAGCCCGGCCAGCACGCTGCCGAGTTGCGGCAGCAGGCCGAGCACCACGAGGCCGAGCCCGAGATTGTCGGCCTTGGTCAGCGCGTGCAGCCGGGTCAGCGTGTCGGGAAAGCGCAGCAGGCCGACCGTGCCGGCGAAAAAGAAGAACACGCCCGCGCTCACCGCCAGAATGGTGAACAGGTCGGCGAGGAGGCTCATGGCGCGCCCTCCCGCTTGCCGGGCGTCCGCAGGGAGCGCGAGGCGAGCCGGCCGGATTTCAGGCTCATGGTGGCGGCGGCGAAGGCGGCGAGCAAGGTGAGCACCAGCGCGACGTCGACGATCGCCGACAGTCCGGCGGCGGTGGCGGCGAGCAGGCAGATCGCCGCGCCGGAGGAGCCGAGAAGCTGCGCCGCCATCATGCGGTCCACCGGCGCCGGGCCGCGCAGCAGCGCCAGCATGCCCAGCGTCATCATCAGCGCGACCAGCATGGCGGCGCCGAGCAGGAATTCAGCCATCGGAGCGCCTCCCGGGCACATGTCTTGCCGGAGGCAGCGCGATGCCGGCGGCGCGGGCGAACGCTTCCTCTTCCGCCGCGAAGACCGCCAGCACATCCGCGTCGGTGTCGAGGCAATGGATCAGGAAGCCGTCGCGCACGTCGTCCTCGGTCGGCAGCGTGCCGGGCTGGAGGCTCATGAGCGCGCGGAACGCGTCGCGTGCCGGGCCGGGGGGCAGGCGCACCGGATAGAACAGCAGGCCGGGAGCCAGCATCAGGCGCGGCGAGAGCGCGCGGCGGGCGACATCGACGCCCGCGACCAGCGAGCCCCACAGGAAGCGCAGCGCGAGCCGCGCCAGCGCCGTGAGGCTGAGCCGCGTGGCCATGGGCGGCTGGAGGCGCAGGCTCGCCCAGGTTGCTGCCAGCGCGACCAGCAGACCGGCCGGCAGGTCCGCGCGGCGCCCGCCGGTGAGCGCCAGCCAGACGCACAGGAACATCGCCGCCCGAAAGGCAACACTGGCGAGCCGGTAACGCTGTTCTGACCTGCCGCGAGCCACGCCGACTTCCACGCTGTGCCGATGCCTCACTTATGGTGCCATGGTGCGAGCCGCGCAAGGCGACCTTATACAGCCCCGCCGACGCGCAAACCCCTGCCTGCGCTGATTCGCCGGGCCGGCTTGCCCGCCGTCCCCGGCGGGTCGCGCGGCGGCTTGCGCCTGCGTCCCAATCTGGGACGCGGGGCCGGATCGGACGCGCAAGGAACCTCGTTCGAGCGGATTTTTCTTGATCCCGAGGTCGCACAGACGCAGCGATGGGAGACGTGCGCCGTCCCCAGTCTTTCCCGCGCGCCGAACGCGCGGGTGTGCCCGGATGGAGCGTCATGATACCTGAAGTCGGATGCGAGCACCCCGCTCGGGGGACGTGGTCGAACGTGATACTTGTAACTGTCGTCGATGCGATGACTACTTGGCGCCTGAATACCGCCAGATGGCGTCGGCCGGTCGAGATCGGATGGATCGATCGTGGATAGGAAGAACAGCAAGATGCCGATGATCCTCCCCCGCAACGCCCGCCATCCTTTCGTCGTGCTGGCCGCCGCCGCGGCGCTGCTGCTCGGCGCCTGCTCGCCGGAGAGCGAGGCCGAGGCGCCGCAGGTCCGCCCGGTCCGGGTGGTGACGGTCGAGAAGGGCAGCGCGGGCACCTCCGCCACGCTGACCGGAACCATCGAGGCCGAGGATCAGGCCGCGCTGGCGTTCCGGGTTTCCGGGCGGATGATCGAGCGCCTCGCCAATGTCGGCGACCGGGTAACCGCCGGGCAGGTGGTGGCGCGGCTCGACGCGCAGAACGCGCAGAACGGCCTGCGCTCCGCCCGCGCCGCGCTTGCCGCCGCCGAGGGCCAGCTGGTGCAGGCCAGCAATCATTTCGACCGGCAGGAGCGCCTGCTCGGCAACGGCTTCACCACCCGCGCGATCTATGACGACGCACGGCAGGGCATGCTGGCGGCGCAGTCGCAGGTGGAGAGCGCCGAGGCCCAGCTCAAGATCGCCGAGGACAATGTGAGCTATACCGAGCTCACGGCCGACGCCCCCGGCGTCGTCACCGCGCGCGGCGCCGAGCCCGGCGAGGTGGTGCAGGCCGGGCAGATGATCCTCCAGCTCGCCCGGCAGGGCGGGCGCGACGCGGTGTTCGATGTGCCCGCGCAGCTTCTGCGCGACGTGCCGGCGAGCCCGGTCATCCAGGTATCGCTGGCCGATCAGCCGGGCGTGACCGCCACCGGGCGGGTGCGCGAGGTGGCGCCGCAGGCCGATCCGGTCACCCGCACCTTCCGCGTGCGCGTCGGGCTGGACGACCCACCGGCGGCCATGCTGCTGGGCTCCACCGTCAACGGCACGGTCGCGCTCGATACCACGCCGACCATCGAGGTGCCGGCCTCCTCGCTCACCGCCTTCAACAATGCGCCGGCGGTGTGGGTGGTCGATCCGGCGACCTCCACGGTCTCTCTGCGCAATGTCGAGGTGCTGCGCTTCAACCCGGCGACCGTTGCCATCGCCTCCGGCCTCGCCGAGGGTGACGTGGTGGTGAGCGCGGGCGTGCAGGCGCTCTATCCCGGCCAGAAGGTCCGCCTGCTCGGTTCGGGGGCGTGATGCGTTTCAACCTCTCGCAATGGGCGGTTCGCGAGCGCTCGCTGGTCATCTTCTTCATGCTAGCCGTGGTCGGGGCCGGTCTGTTCGCCTATACGCGGCTCGGCCGCGCCGAGGACCCGTCCTTCATCATCAAGACCATGGTGGTGCAGGCCGCGTGGCCCGGCGCCAGCGTCGAGGACACGCTGCAGCAGGTCACCGAGCGCATCGAGCGCACGCTGCAGGAAACCCCGCATCTCGACAGCCTGCGCAGCTATACCCGGCCCGGCGTCACCACGATCTTCGTGAATCTCGATGGTGCCGCCTCCGCGCAGGAGGTGAAGGACACCTGGTACCATGTGCGCAAGAGCGTCGGCGACATGGCCCACACCCTGCCGCGCGGGGTGATCGGGCCGGGCTTCAACGACGAGTTCGGCGATACGTTCGGCCTGATCTACGGCTTCACCGCCGACGGCTTCACCCATCGCGAACTGCGCGACTATGTGGAGGGCGTGCGCTCGAAGCTGCTGCATGTGCCCGACGTCGCCAAGATCGAGATCCTCGGCGCGCAGGACGAGCAGATCTTCGTCGAGTTCTCGATGCGCGAGCTCGCCAGCCTCGGCATCAATCGCGCCGCTCTGGTCGATGCGCTGCGGGCGCAGAACGTGGTGCAGCCGGCCGGCACCATCCAGACCGGTGACGAGAAGCTCGCCATCAAGGTTTCCGGCGCCTTCGGCTCGGAGCAGGACATCGCCAACATCAATTTCGCGGTTGACGGGCGGATGCTGCGTCTGTCCGACATCGCGACGGTGCGGCGCGGCTTCGTCGATCCGCCGCAGCCCATGTTCCGCGTCAACGGCCAGCCGGGCATCGGCCTCGCCATCGCCATGCGCGACGGCGGCGACATCCTCACGCTCGGCCGCAACATCGACGAGGCGATGCGCACCATCACCGCCGACCTGCCGATCGGCATCGAGCCGCATCTGGTAGCCGATCAGGCGGTGACGGTGCAGGGCGCCATTGCCGAGTTCATGGAATCGCTGTGGCAGGCCATCGCGATCATCCTGGTGGTGAGCTTCATCGCGCTCGGCGTGCGTGCGGGGCTGATGGTGGCGCTGACCATTCCGCTGACGCTGGCGGCGGTGTTCGCCATCATGTGGCTGACCCATATCGACATGCAGCGCATCTCGCTGGGCGCGCTGATCATCGCGCTGGCGCTGATGGTCGACGACGCCATGACCACGACCGACGCCACGCTGAGCCGGCTCGCGCTCGGCGAGAAGAAGGAAGTGGCGGCGGTCTACGCCTTCAAGACCTATGCCTTCGCAATGCTGGCCGGCACGCTGGTGACCATTGCCGGCTTCGTGCCGGTCGGCTTCGCCGCCTCCTCGGCTGGCGAGTACACCTTCACCCTGTTCGCGGTGGTGAGCATCGCGCTGCTGGTGTCGTGGCTGGTGGCGGTGCTGTTCGCGCCGCTGATCGGCATGGTGATCCTCAAAGCCCCGAAGAATGCCGGCGGCGAGCCGGGCCGGGTGATGCGCATCTATCGCGGCTTCCTCTCCGCCGCGCTGACCGCGCGCTGGGTGACGGTGGGCGTGACGCTGGCGCTGTTCGTCGGCGCGGTGCTGCTGATGCCGCTGATCCCGCGCCAGTTCTTCCCGTCCTCCGACCGGCCGGAACTGCTGGTGGATCTCAGCCTGCCGCAGAATTCCTCGATCTACGCCACCGAGACCGCGATGAAGCGGCTCGACGACGTTTTGCGTGACGACAAGGATGTCGAGCGCTGGAGCGCCTATGTCGGGCGCGGCGCCATTCGCTTCTACCTGCCACTCAACGCGCAGTTGCCCAACGACTTCTTCGGGCAGGCGGTGGTGGTGGCCAAGGACGTGCCGGCGCGGGAGCGGCTGCACGCCAAACTGGTGAAGGTGCTGGCCGAGGATTTCCCGAACGTGATCGGCCGCGTCTCGCCGCTGGAACTCGGCCCGCCCGTCGGCTGGCCGATCCAGTACCGCGTGGTCGGGCCGGAACTCGGGCCGGTGCGCGACATCGCGCTCAAGCTCGCCGAGGTCATCGCCTCCGACCCGCTGACGCGGCTGGTGAACTATGACTGGATCGAGCCCGCGCGCGAAATCCGCGTGCGGATCGACCAGAACGAGGCGCGCCGGCTCGGCCTGTCGACCGAGGCCATCGCCTCCGTGCTGAACACGGTGATCACCGGCGCGCCGGTTACGCAGGTCCGCGACGACATCTATCTCGTCAATGTGGTGCTGCGCGCCACCGACGAGCAGCGCGTCTCGCTCGACACGTTGCGCACGCTTCAGGTGCCGCTGCCGGGCGGGCGCACGGTCCCGCTCTCGCAATTCGCCACCTTCGACTTCGAGCAGACCTACCCGCTGGTGTGGCGCCGCGACCGGCTGCCGACGCTGACCGTGCAGTCGGACATCGCCGACGGCTACCTGCCCGAGACCGTGGTGCAGCAGCTCGGCCCCAAGATCGAGGAACTGTCGAAGACGCTGCCCTTCGGCTACCGCATCGAGGTCGGCGGCACGGTGGAGGAGAGCGCGTCCTCGCTGGCCTCGGTGATGGCGGTGGTGCCGGTGATGGTGCTGCTGATGCTCACCGTGCTGATGTTCCAGCTCAAGCGCTTCTCGCTGACCTTCCTGGTCATCAGCGTCGCGCCGCTGGGGCTGATCGGGGTGGTGATGGCGCTGCTGCTCTCCAACCGGCCGCTCGGCTTCGTCGCGATCCTCGGCGTGCTGGCGCTGATCGGCATGATCATCAAGAACGCGGTGATCCTGATCGGCCAGATCGAGGCCGAGCGTGCCGACGGCAAGAATGTGCGCGAGGCGGTGACCGCCGCCTCCTGCGCGCGCTTCACGCCGATCATGCTGACCGCGGTCTCCACCGTGCTCGGCATGATCCCGATCGCGCCGACCGTGTTCTGGGGACCGATGGCCTTCGCGATCATGGGCGGCCTGCTGGTCGCCACCGTACTGACGCTGATCTTCCTGCCCGCGCTCTATGTCGCGACCATGAAGGACACGCCGAAGGAAACCCCCGCCACCGTTTGAGAGGGGTCGTGAGAGGCTGCGGCGGAGGGCGCGCCGCAACCAAAGGAGCGCACCCGAGAGGGGTGCCTGAGGGAGTACACGTCATGATCAAGAAGATGGCCATCATTTCGCTGGCGGCGCTGGCCGTGGCCGGCTGCACCACGACCGAACGCCGCGCCGGCACCGGCGCGCTGATCGGCGGCGGCGCGGGCGCCATCATTGGCGGCATTGCCGGCGGCGGCACGGGCGCGGCGATCGGCGCGGGCGTCGGCGCCGCCAGCGGCGCGGTGATCGGCGCGGCGACAGCGCCGCGCGAGTGCTGGACCCGCGACCGCTGGGGCAACCGCGTCGCGGTGCGCTGCTGATCCCGAGAGAGAGTCTTCGGCGCATGGCGCCGGGACGGAAGACAAGACGGCCGCGTCCTCCCCGGGAGGCGCGGCCGTTTTCATTGGCCGGTCTGGATGCGTCTCAGGGGGCCGGCGCCTTGAGCGTGGCGGCGATGCCCTCGTCGACCCGCTGCTGGACATAGGGGAAGAACGGGTTCGACGACATGCGCGAGAGCGCGTCCATGGCGACGATCAGCGCCCCTCGCTCGCCCCGCACCGCCATCGCTCCCAATTGCAGCCCGAAATCCTCATCCGGCGCGTCGGAGGGGTTGGTGCCGTACAGCCCGTCGCTCGACGGGAAGGGCAGGGCGACATGGGACAGCGAGAACACGTCCGGCGGGTAGAACAAGCCGAGCGGGCGTTCGCTGGTCTGGGTGGCGCCCGCCTCGGTGACGCGCTCCAGCACTTCGCCGGTATCCGGGTCGATATTGGTGATGATCACGGTACGGAAACGGCGCGGCAGCGGCGGCAGCGTGCGCGCCAGCGCCGCCGGCGAGGTGGTGGTGGCCAGAAGCGGGCCGAGCTTGGTGTTGCGGTTGAGATCGAACAGCACCAGCTCGCTGCCATTGTCCGGCAGGCGGTTGTAGAACGCGGTCAGGATCGCCCGCGTCGAGACGGTGAAGTCCATCACCGACTGGAAGGTGAGCGCCGGCGGAAGCTCGCCAAGCGTGCCATTCGCCGCGTGCGCGGCGATCGAGGCTTGCAGGGCCTGCGTCAGCCGGTGCGACTGGCGCGCGCCATTGACCGGAAACGAGTTGTACTTGAACGGGTTGAACTCCGGTATCACCGAGAGCCACGCCGCCTTCGCGAAGGCGGGCAGGAAGGCGGGAAGGCCGGCGAGCCCGGCGAAGCGGGCAAAGCGCGTGATGCCGATCATCGGCGAGATCAGCACCAGCCGGTCCGGGCGGGTGAGCGCGGGATCGTCCAGCGCGTCGAGCGCGTATTTCAGCGCCAGCGCCCCGCCATTGGAGAAGCCGACAATGTGCAGCTTGCCCTGCGGGCCGGCGAGGCGGCGCGCCTCGCGCATGGCGAGCCGTGTCGCGGCGAGCCAGTCCTCCCATTCCGCCTCCGTCAGGCCGGCGGGCACCGTGCCGTGGCCCGGCATGCGCGGGGCGACCACGGCAAAGCCGTCGGCGGCGTAGCGCTGCGCGAGGTGGCGCAGGCTGTAGGGCGAATCTGTCAGCCCGTGCAGCAGCACCACCGCGCCCTTCGGCTCGCCCTCCGGCATCAGCGTGTAGGAGCGGTTCCAGTCATGGGAGAAGGAGGGCGGATAGACCACGCTGCCGGCGAAATAGCGGTTCGAGGGAACGCGGTCGTGCTCGGGGAGCTTCTGGATCACCTCGCGCGTGACATCGGCGAAGATGCGGTCCTCTTCCTTCAGGAAGGTCGCCCAGTCGCCCTTGTCGAGTTCGGCAATGGTCATCTCGCGCGGCACATAGGTGTGCCACGGCTCCAGCGGCGCGCCGCTCTGCGCGAACCAGACCCGCGTGCCGAGGAAGGTGACGAAACCGATCACCAGCGCGAAGGCCAGCCATTTCGCCAGACGCAGCAGGCGGGAGGGGCGGAGCAGCTTGAGGAGCATGACGGTTTTCTCCGCGTATCAGGCGTCGGCCGGCGGGCGGCCGGACAGCAGGCGGGCGATGGGACGGCTCGCCTCGTTCTGCTCGCAGATGGTGAGCGCCGCGATCACCAGAGGCACGCCGATGAAGGCGCCGGGCAGGCCCCACATGAACGCCCAGAAGAACACCGCCAGCAGCACGACGAACGGCGACATCGCCAGCGCGCGCCCGGCGATGCGCGGCTCGATATAGGAGCCGGAGAAGAACTGGATGACGTTCATGCCCGCGAACACCGCGATCGCCATCTGCCAGCTTTCGAACTGCGCGACGGCGAACAGGGTCGGCAGCAGCGTCGCCACCAGCGGGCCGATGAACGGGATGTAGTTCAGCGCGAAGGCGATGACGCCCCAGGCAAAGGCGAGGTCGAGCCCCGCCGCGGCGGCGAAGCCCCACATGGCAAGGCCGGTGAGGAGGCTCATCGCGGTGCGCACCAGCATGTAGCGGCGGAACTTGCTCGCGATCTCGCGGGAGGCGTCGAGCAGCTTGCGGCCGGTGGCGCCGGCTTCCCCGCTCGCCAGCTTGCGCTGGAGCACGTCGATCTCCAGAAGGCCGAGCATCACGAAAATGAAGGTGACGACGGCAAAGCCGACCATGCCGTTCAGCCGCGTCGCCACGCTCTGGAAGAAGCGGATCAGCCAGGAGACGTTGAAGGTCTCCATCAGCGTGCCGGCGGCATAGAGCCCGTGGCCCTCCAGCCATTCCGCGCCCTGCATGTAGAGCGTCTGGAACCGCGCGGCATTGGCCACCAGCCATTGCGCCGCCCGTCCGAAGCCCCAGGCGGTCATGGAGACCAGCACCAGCAGCACGACGATGGTGACGATGAGGGTGATGAACAGCGCCAGGAGCTTGGGCAGCGGGCGCTGCAGCGCGCTTTGCAGCGGCCAGACCAGCGCGATGATGAAGAAGGCGAAGGCCACCGGCGCGAAGATCGAGCGGGCGAGGTAAAGGGCCGCCGCGACGAGAATCGCGGTGGAGATGCCGATCATGATGGCGATGCCGCGCTGGCTCATTTTGTCCTGTCCGGGAAAAGCTTGTCTCGCCGCATAAGGCCAAGTGATACCGGCGACAAGGAGAATAGCGCGCGCCGGCGCCTTGCCGGCTATGCATCGCGTGCCGATCGGCGGCGAGGACGCGCGCAGTGTGTTGAAATCGCGGGCCATTCTCTTGGACGATCCGTCCCGATGTCCGCTCGCCGCGGCGCGGGAAAATGCGCGGGAGACCGCCGCGCCGCGTTTCAAACCCGCGCTTCCTGTTCTAGACAGCGTGCAGCGCAAGGCAGGAGTTCGCCATGGCCGTGACCATCTACGGGATCAAGAACTGCGACACGATGAAGAAGGCGCGGAGCTGGCTGGAGGCGCACGGCGTCGCCTATGCCTTCCACGACTACAAGGCTTCCGGCATCGACGCCGCGCATCTGAAGGCCTGGGCCGGCAAGGTCGGCTGGGAGGTGCTGCTGAACCGGGCCGGCACCACCTTCCGCAAGCTTCCCGAGGCGGACAGGCAGGGGATCGACGAGGCGAAAGCGCTGGCGCTGATGGAAGCGCAGCCCTCGATGATCAAGCGGCCGGTTCTGGAGACGAAGGGCGAACTGATCGTCGGCTTCAAGCCGGAGGTGTATGAGACGGCGTTCGGCGGCTGACGGCGGCGCCGCCGGAGCGGAGGCGCGTGCGACACGTCCGCTATGTCGCGTTCGCCGCAAGCGTGTGCGCCACCAGCGCGTTGGCGTGACCATGGCCCATCCCGTGGTCGTTCTTCAGCATGGCCACCAGCTCCATGTGCTTGGCCGGGAGATGCGCCCGCACGATCTGCTGCCACTCGGCGATCGGACGTCCATATTTCTTCTCGATGGCGGGGAAATAGGAGGCGGGACCCTTGATCGGTGCGTCGGCCATGGCCTTCCTTCTCCACGCTGCGGGCTGCCGCCAGCCTGCCGAAGCGGCGGGGCCGGCGCAACCCGGATTGGCCCGCTCCGAACCGCGCGCGCCGGAAACCCGCCCGCGCCCGCCGATGGCGATCCCGCTCGCCACGCGCCGGAAATGCGCGGCCGCACCTTCCGCGCCTCTTGAACCCGCCACGCTTCCCTGCCATGTCGGCGGGCATGAACGCACTCTCGAACTCCGCCGCTTCCCCGATCGCGCTTGAAGTGGCGCGGCGCCGCACTTTCGCGATCATCTCGCACCCGGATGCGGGCAAGACCACGCTGACCGAAAAGCTGCTGCTGTTCGGCGGCGCGATCCAGCTCGCCGGTCAGGTGCGCGCCAAGAAGGACCGCCGCTCGACCCGCTCGGACTGGATGGCGATCGAGCGCGAGCGCGGCATTTCGGTCGCGACGTCGGTGATGACCTTCGAGTTCGGCGGGCATGTGTTCAACCTGCTCGACACGCCGGGCCATGAGGACTTCTCGGAAGACACCTATCGCACCCTGACCGCGGTCGACGCGGCGGTGATGGTAATCGACGCCGCCAAGGGCATCGAGGCGCGCACGCGCAAGCTGCTGGAAGTGTGCCGGCTGCGCGACATTCCGATCATCACCTTCATCAACAAGATGGACCGCGAGAGCCGCGACCCGTTCGAGATTCTCGACGAGATCGAGAAAACGCTGGCGCTCGACACCACGCCGATGACCTGGCCGGTGGGGCGCGGGCGCGATTTCGTCGGCACGGTGGACATCGCCACCGGCGGCGTGCGGCTGCTCGAAGGCGACGAGGGCAAGACCGGCCCGCTGCGCCAGATGAGCGTGAAGGAAATCGCGGCGCTCAACGTGACGCTGAACGAGGAGGACCTCGGCGAGGAACTCAGCCTCGTGCGTGAGGGCTGCAACCCGTTCGAGCTGGGCGCCTTCCTCGAAGGGCACCTGACGCCGGTCTATTTCGGCTCGGCGCTGCGCAATTTCGGCGTCGGCGACCTGCTGGAAGGGCTCGGCCGCTTCGCCCCGCCGCCGCGCGCGCAGGACGCCGACAAGCGCCGGGTGGAGGCCGAGGAGCCGCGCATGACGGCCTTCGTGTTCAAGATTCAGGCGAACATGGACCCGAACCACCGCGACCGCATCGCTTTCGCCCGGCTGTGCTCGGGGAAGATGTCGCGCGGGATGAAGGCGAAGCTGGTGCGCACCGGCAAGCCGATGAGCCTCGCCACCCCGCAATTCTTCTTCGCGCAGGACCGCCAGCTGGCGGAAGAAGCCTATGCCGGCGACGTGGTGGGCATTCCCAACCATGGCAATCTGCGCATCGGCGACACACTGACCGAGGGCGAGGAGATCAACTTCGTCGGCGTGCCGAGCTTCGCGCCGGAAATCCTGCGCCGGGTGAAGCTGCCCGACGCGATGAAGGCCAAGAAGCTGAAGCAGGCGCTGCAGGAAATGGCCGAGGAGGGCGTGGTACAGGTGTTCCGCCCGACCGACGGCTCGCCGGCGCTGGTCGGCGTGGTCGGTCCGCTGCAGCTCGACGTGCTGAAAAACCGGCTTGAGGCGGAATACGGGCTGGAAGTCGGCTTCGACATGAGCGAGTTCCAGCTCGCGCGCTGGGTCTCGGCGAGCGATCCGAAGCGGCTGGAGGAATTCGCCGCCGGCAACCGCCTCTCCACCGCCGAGGACCTCGACGGCGATCTGGTGTTCCTCAGCCCGTCGGCCTTCATGGTCGGCTATACCGGCGATCGCTGGCCCGGGATCAGCTTCACCGACATCAAGGACGTGAAGAAAACGGCTTGACGCTCTGGTCCGACACGACGCGGATACTGGTGAGCAGCGCGCGATCGCGTCCTTCGCGCTTGGCCTGGTAGAGCATGGCATCGGCCGCGTTCAGCGTCGCCTCGAACTGATGGCCGTTGGGCCGGATGAAGGCGATGCCGGCGCTTGCGGTGCAGCTCAGCCCTTCCAGTGCCGCCATCTGCGCGGCGAAGTCGTTGCGGATCGCGTCGACCCGCGCGACGATCTGGTCGGCGGTGGCGTGGTGCACCACCAGCGCGAATTCCTCGCCACCAAGGCGCGCGGCCAGATCGCTACCGGAGCTATGGCGGTTCATCGCCTGCGCGAATTCGACGATGACCCGGTCTCCGGCGGCGTGGCCGTGCTGGTCGTTGATCGCCTTGAAGCTGTCGATGTCGAACACCGCCACGGCGGCGTCGCCCGCGAGCGGCGTGTCGGCAACCGCATCGAACAGGGCGCGCCGGTTGAGCAGGCCGGTGAGCGGGTCGGTCATGGCGCTGTGGAGATGCTGGCGCGCCAGCCGCGTCTGGTTCAGCGCGAGTGCCAGTGCGCCCACGCTGGGCACCGCGGCGACCACCGCGATGGTATTGAACTTTTCCGCCCAATTGTCCGGTGCGGCCGGCAGGATCCAGCTGCCCTCGGCCAGCAGGACGCCGGCGCAACAGGCGAAAGAGATCGCCACCACCAGATAGAGCACGCACAGCCCGGCGATCGCCATCGGCGCCTCCGCCCGTCCGCGCCAGAACTCCAGGGCGGCAAGGCAGAGCAGTGCGCTGGCGAAGCTGTTGGTGAGGATGAAGCCGATGCCGTTGAAACCGAGCAGAATCGGGAGGATGGCTAGAGCATTTTCGGTTTAATCCGGCTCATACCCAGCCGCGGCGAAGAAATTTGCGGCTTCGTTTGGCGTGACGAGGTCGATGAGGCGGCCGATGGCGTCCCATAAGGCCGGGATGGATCGCTCGGCG
>NZ_JAZDRM010000019.1:0-89679 GCF_047501495.1 Ancylobacter sp. G4_0304
AGCCCGCCCCGGCAGCGCCCGCCCAGGCCCCGGCGCAGAACCAGTGGATCGGCACGCCCGCGCCCTCGACCGGCGGCTTCTCGCAATAAGCAGGTGAGAAGGACGAGGCGTGAGCGCTCACGCCTCGTCGAAATGGCCCTTGCGGATGCGCCGGACCACGGCCCAGATCGACAGCACCACCAGCGGCACGCCGAGCGCCGTTGCGACCCCGACATCATAGTCGAGGCCCATGGTCTGCGCCTTGTGGTGCAGGCCCTCCAGCACATAGTGCAACAGGCTGATCACGTAATAGGAGATCGCCGCCACCGACAGCCCTTCGACTGTCTGCTGCAGGCGCAGCTGCATGCGGGTGCGCTCGTTCATCGAACGCAGCAGGTCGCGGTTCTGCTGCTCCAGCTCGACATCGACGCGGGTACGCAGCAGGTTGGCGGCGCTGGTGAGCTTCAGGGAGAGATTGGCCTGGCGCTGCTCGATCGCCTGGCAGGTGCGCATCGCCGGCTGCATGCGCCGGGCGAGGAACTGCGCCCAGGTCGGAAAGCCGGAGACCGGCCGCTCCGCGATAGTGCGCAGGCGCAGACCGACGATCTCCTCATAGGCCCGGCTGGCGCCGAAGCGGAACAGCGAGGCCGCCGCATCCGCCTCCAGCTCGGCGGCGAGCGTGGTCAGTTCATCCAGCAGCTTGTTGTTGGCCGCCAGCCCCTCGGTGTTCTTCATCTCCTCGGTGAGCGCCCCGAGCCGCGCCTCGATATGGGCGACCTTGGGCGCGAGGCGCTGCGCCTCCGGCAGGCCGAGCAGCGCCAGCGTCCGATAGGTCTCGATCTCCAGCACACGCTGCACCAGCGCGCCGGCCGCGTCGTCGGTCATGCCGCGGTCACGCACCAGAATACGCACGAAGCCGGACGGGTCGGGCTGGAAATCGGTAGCGATCTCGGCGAAGCCGTCCTCGACATCCGAGCGCGCAAGGCTGGCGCGGTCGAACAATCGGTCGAGCGGCAGCGCGTCGGCGGTGTCGGTGACGAGGTGCAGGTCAGCCGCCACCAGCAGCGGACCGGGCTGCGGCATCTGCGAGAGCGTGGCGGCGAAACTCGCCGAGGAGGGCTGAAACGGCAGGCCGCCCTCCATCAGGTCCTCGGCCGGCAGCTCCCAGGTATAGGTGGTGAATTCCGCGTGGCTTTCCCAGCGCAGCACCGCCCCGCCGAACGTCACGCGATGATGCTTGGCGTCCGCCGCTGGCCCGGCATGGCCGCGCGCGGCGCAGAACGCGGC
This sequence comes from Ancylobacter sp. G4_0304, assembly GCF_047501495.1. NCBI lineage: Bacteria > Pseudomonadati > Pseudomonadota > Alphaproteobacteria > Hyphomicrobiales > Xanthobacteraceae > Ancylobacter > Ancylobacter sp. G4_0304. The sequence goes on from NZ_JAZDRM010000019.1 coordinate 1,267, forward strand.
GAAGGCGGAGCGGTCGGCGCGGGCGGCGTCACGGTCCACCAGGAAGGCGACGTGCAGGATGCGCGCGGGGGTCGAGACCGAGACGAAGGGCCGGGCGTGAAGCTCCGCCAGCACCGGCGCGCGCAGCGGATGATCGGTGAATCCAAGGGCCAGCATCGAGGGTGGGGCGGTCTCGCTGGACGACACGATGTTGCCTCCTGATCACAGCTCTCGCGGCACGCCAGCCGCCGGTCGGGACGGGGGAACCATCCACCGGCCAATCGGTTGCATGAGCGGTGGCGGGGTGGCAACCCCCGTCCCGGGTCGCGAGCTGTGGCCAATTGGCATCAGCCGCGCGACAAGTCCGAAGTGATTCAAAATTCGTTTGCCATGATCAACAGGGCAGATGCATGAAGACAGGTGGGTTTTTCGGGATTGGCGACATGACCAGATTCGCGCGGGCGTTGTGCCTTGTTGTTCTCTCCGTTTTCGCCCTCGCCCTTGCTGTGCCGAGTGCCTCTGCCCAGTCGAAGAGCACGCAGCCACAGCCGCGTGTCTATCTGCTGCGCGGCCTCGCCAACATCTTCTCGCTCGGCATGGATGACCTCGCCGCGAAGATGAACCAGCAGGGCATCAAGGCGAGCGTCCACTCCTATTCCGACTGGCAGGTGCTGGCCGATTACGCGGTCGAGCAGGCGCAGGCGAACGGCACCAAGCGCCGGCCGCAGCCGGTCATCATCATCGGCCATTCGCTGGGCGCCGATGCGGCGGTTTATATGGGCAACAAGGTCGGCGCCGCCGGCGTGCCGGTCCCGCTGGTCGTGACCTTCGATCCCGTCACCCCGACCATCGCCTCGGCGCGGATAGGCCGTGTGGTGAACTATTACAAGCCGGGCGGCGCGGGGAAGGCGGTCTCCGGCCCGCGGGTCGAGAATGTCGACCTCACCTCCTCCGACACCATCGGCCATTTCAACATCGACAAGGTGGCCTCGCTGCATGCCAAGGTCATCGCCATGGTGAAGCAGCCGGTCCGTCCGGTGCGCAAGCCGCGGCCGGCCGCCCCGCCCCCGGTGGCGACGCCGACCGCGCCTGCCATCACCCCTGCCGCTACCCCCGCTGCCACGGTGCCTCCGGCGCCTGCCGCCACCCCGGCTCCCGCCGCCGCCGTGTCGCCCGCGCCGGCTCCGACGGAAACCGCCGCGGCTCCCGCTGGCACCGTCAACTGAGGCAGACCGGCCGACCTCAAATGCAAAAGCCGCTCTCCCTGACCGGGGAGAGCGGCTTTTGCCTTTCAAGCACGCTTACATGGCTCAGGCTGGCGTGACGGTGAACACCTGGAAGGTGTGCATGTCGCCATCTTCATCGCGCAGCGACACATATTCGCCGGGCACGAAGGCATGGTCGGCGAAGCGATAGCCGGTCTCGTCGTCCTCGGTGTCGCCCTCTTCATAGTCGAATACCCAGCTCGCGCCGTTCACGCCGCCGGCGCGGTGCACCAGCCGGCCCTGCTCGGGCGCGTCGTTGCCCCAGAACCGCTCCACCGTGCAGGCCGCGCGCACCGCGCGCCAGGCGTCCAGGTCGATATGGCCGCTCTCATCCAGTGGAGCCACGAATTCGTAGCCGTGGCGAGCGCTGCCCTCGGGAAAATCCTTGGAACGCGCCAGATGCAGCCGGATGCGGCTGAGAGCGGGTGCGGTATTGTCGGTCATGCCTGTCTCCCTGGACCAAGGAGGGCCCGCCGCCGGCGGAATCAGCCGGCGCATCGGCGCCCTGCGACCGGTGGTGTTCCGGCCTTGTCGGCAGCATTCTTGCCGTCCCGAAGGTGCCCGCCGCCTTGATCCGGCGCAAGGGTCTCGCGGGCCGCGCCCGTTCCATGCATCGATGGTCTAGTTTTTTTACCATATCGCGCGTAAAGGCTTTTCCCTAGAATGGATCGAAACGGTCGTTCAGGCCGGAACGACGACAGGGAGAACGCCATGTCCGCGCTCGTGATGCCGGAGCTCAAGGCCGACGTGCTGGCCCGGCGGGCCGAGATCATCGCCGATCTGCGCGCCATCGTGCCCGGCGAGGGCGTAATCGACGCGGTCAACGAGATGCGGCCCTATGAGAGCGACGGCGTGACCGCCTATCGCCAGCTTCCCCTCGCGGTGGTGCTGCCCTCGACCACGGAACAGGTCTCGAAGGTTCTCGCCTATGCCCACGCCAACGGCATTCCGGTGGTGCCGCGCGGCGCGGGCACCTCGCTGTCGGGCGGCGCGCTGCCGCTGGCCGACGGCATCCTGCTCGGCATGGGCAAGTTCAACCGCATCCTCGACATCGATTTCGAGAACCGCACCGTCACCGCCCAGCCTGGCGTCACCAATCTCGGCATCACCAATGCGGTGGTGCATAACGGCTTCTACTACGCGCCCGACCCGTCCTCGCAGATCGCCTGCACCATCGGCGGCAATGTCGCGGAGAATTCCGGCGGCGTGCACTGCCTGAAGTACGGCCTCACCACCAATAATGTGATGGGCGTCGAGATGGTGCTGATCACCGGCGAGATCGTGCGCATCGGCGGGCAGCACCTCGATTCCGGCGGGCTCGACCTGCTCGGCCTGATCGTCGGTTCGGAAGGGCTGCTCGGCGTCGTCACCGAGGTCACGGTGCGCATCCTGAAGAAGCCGGAAACCGCGCGCGCGGTGCTGGTGGGCTTCCCCTCCTCCGAAGCGGCGGGCGCCTGCGTCGCCGCCATCATCGCCGCCGGGATCATTCCGGGCGGGATGGAGATGATGGACAAGATGATGGTCCACGCCGCCGAGGCCTTTCTCGGCGTCGGCTACCCGCTCGACGTCGAAGCCCTGCTCATCGTCGAGTTGGACGGGCCGGAAGCGGAGGTCAACCACCTCATCGACCAGGTGGCGAAGATCGCCGACGGCCTTGGCTGCATGACGCTGCGCGCCTCCACCAGCGAGGAGGAGCGCATGGGGTTCTGGGCCGGACGCAAGGCGGCATTCCCGGCCGTGGGCCGCATCTCGCCGGACTATCTGTGCATGGACGGCACCATCCCCCGCAAGGCGCTGCCGCTGGTGCTGACCCGCATGGAGGAGATGTCCGCGAAATACGGCCTCAAATGCGGCAACGTCTTCCACGCCGGTGACGGAAATCTGCATCCGCTGATCTGCTACGACGCCAACAAGCCCGGCGAGCTGGAAAAGGCCGAGGCGTTCGGCGCCGACATCCTGCTGCTCTGCGTGGAAGTCGGCGGCGTGCTCACCGGCGAGCACGGCGTCGGCGTCGAAAAACGCGACCTGATGGGTTCAATGTTCAACGAGATCGACCTCGCCCATCAGCAGCGCCTCAAATGCGCCTTCGACCCGGATTCGCTGCTCAATCCCGGCAAGGTGTTCCCCCAGCTCCACCGCTGCGCCGAACTCGGCAAGATGCATGTGAGCGGAGGCAAGCTGCCGTTCCCGGACATTCCGCGGTTCTGAGCCGGGCGGCACGGATGGCGGGCGCAGCAGACATGACGATGGGTAATGCGACAACGCGCAAGGCGCTCGCCAATGCGCGCGGGCGCTGTACTCTCAAGGCTTCCGGCCTCGCCGGGAGCCGGGGCGGGAGGCGTCGGCTCCCTCTCCCCGCTCCAGCCCTGATGGCGGCCCGCTCATGACCACCTTGCTCGCACGCAATGCCACCGTACTCGTCACCATGGACGGCGCGCGCCGGGAGATTCCCGGCGGCGGACTGTTCGCCCGCGACGGGCGCATCGAGGCCGTCGGCCCCAGCGAGACCCTGCCGGCGACCGCCGACACGGTGATCGACCTTTCCGGCCATGTGGTGATGCCCGGGCTGGTGAACTGCCATCACCATCTCGACCAGACGCTGACCCGCAACCTGCCGGCGGCGCAGAACACCAACCTGTTCCGCTGGCTGCGCGCGCATTACCTGATCTGGGCCGCGCGCACGCCGGAAGCCTCGCGCACCGCGACGCTGGTAGGTCTTGCAGAACTTGCCCTCTCGGGCTGCACCACGGCGTTCGACCACGCCTATGTGTTCCGCAATGGCTGCAAGGTCGACGACCAGATCGGGGCCGCGCGCGAGATCGGCATGCGTTTCATGGTCTCGCGCGGCTCCATGTCGCTCGGCCAGTCGCGCGGTGGCCTGCCGCCGGATTCTTGCGTCGAGCAGGAGGACGACATCCTCGCTGACTCCGAGCGGGTGATCGGCGCCTATCACGACCCGAACCCCGGCTCGATGCTGCAGATCGCGCTGGCGCCGTGCTCGCCCTTCTCGGTTTCGGCCGAGCTGATGCGCGAGAGCGCGGCGATCGCCCGCCGGCACAAGGTGAAGCTGCACACCCATCTCGCCGAGACCGTGGATGAGGAGCGCTACACGCTTGAGCGTTTCGGGAAGCGCCCGGTCGCTTACATGGACGAGCTGGGCTGGCTCGGCGACGATGTGTGGTTCGCCCATGCGGTGCATGTGAACGACCATGAGATCGGCTGCTTTGCCGGCTCCGGGGTCGGCGTCTGCCATTGCCCGTCCTCGAACATGCGGCTCGCTTCGGGCATCGCGCCGGTGATGAAATATCGCCGCGCCGGGGTGAAGGTCGGCCTCGGCGTCGACGGCTCGGCCTCGAACGACGGCAACCACATGCTCGGCGAGGTGCGCCAGGCCATGCTGCTGGCGCGGCTCCAGATTTCGCTTCGCCCGCCGGAAGGCCCGGACACCGAACTCTCCACCTCCGACCCCTCGCGCGATGCCGAATGGATGACCGCCCGCCAGGCGCTGGAGCTCGGCACGCTGGGCGGTGCCAGCGTGCTCGGCCGCTCGGATATCGGTGCACTGGCCCCCGGCATGTGCGCGGACTTCTTCGCGGTGAAGCTCGACGATGTCGGCTTTGCCGGCGGCCTTTCCGATCCCGTCGCCGCGAGCGTGTTCTGCGCCCCGGCCCGCGCCAACTGGACCGTGGTGAACGGCCATCCGGTCGTGGCCAATGGCGCCATCACCACCATCGACCTGCCCGCCATCGTCGCCGAGCACAACCGGCACGCCGCGCGGCTGGCCGCCCTATCGGAGTGAAGCTGAGACCATGAGCGACCGTCTGTGCCCTAGAGACGAGGCCGAAGTCGTCGAGACCGTGCGCTGGGCGATATCGGAAGGCCGCACGCTCGACGTGGCCGGCTCCGGTTCCAAGCGCCGTCTCGGCCGGCATATCCAGACCGATGCCACGCTGGACCTGTCGTCGCTCACCGGCGTCACGCTCTATGAGCCCGAGGAGCTTGTGCTCAGCGCCCGCGCCGGCACGCCGCTCCGCGAGATCCGCGAGCTGGTCGCCAGCTCCAAGCAGATGCTGGCCTTCGAGCCGATGGATTACGGCCCGATCTTCGGCACGCCTGCCGGTGGCGGCACGCTGGGCGGCATGCTGGCAACCAACCTCGCCGGCCCGCGCCGGCCGAGCGCCGGTGCGGCGCGGGATCATGCGCTGGGCCTGCGCGCCGTCTCGGGGCGCGGCGAGGCGTTCAAGGCCGGCGGGCGGGTGGTGAAAAACGTCACCGGCTACGACCTGCCGCGCGGCCTTGCCGGCTCCTATGGCACGCTCGCGGCCTTCACCGAGTTGACCATCAAGGTACTTCCCCGCCCGGAGACGCAGGAGACGCTGCTGATCCTCGGCCTCGACGAAGCGGCCGGCGCCAGCGCCATGAGCGCGGCGGTCGGCTCCTATTACGACGTCTCCGGCGCCGCCCACCTGCCGGCCGAGATCGCGGCGATGATACCCGCCGTGGCCGAGGCCGGCACCTCCGTCACCTGCCTGCGGCTCGAAGGTGTGCTGCCCTCCATCGTCCATCGCCGCGCCAAGCTGGAGGAGATGCTCGGCGCGCGCGGCACGCTGGGCTTCCTCACCGCGGAAAACTCCACCGCTCTGTGGGAAGCGGTGCGCGACGCGCTGCCCTTCACCCGCGACATCGGCCGTGCGCTGTGGCGCGTCTCCACCGCCCCGATGGCCGCCCCCAAACTCGGCGCCGCCATGCGCGCGCTCGGCGCCGCTTGCTTCTACGACTGGACCGGCGGGCTGGTCTGGATCGAGCTGCCGGATGGCGAACCCCGCGCCGAGGCGCTGCGCACGGTTCTGGGCCCGCTCGGCGGCCACGCCACGCTGATCCGCGCCTCTGACGCCGCGCGCGCCGCGCTCGACGTGTTCGAGCCTCTCGACGCAGTGACCGGCGCGCTGGTGACGCGGATGAAGAACAGTTTCGACCCGAGCCGGGTGCTGAACCCCGGCCGCATGTATGCGGGAGTGTGAGGCGCCATGCAGACCAACTTCTCCCTGGCGCAGCTCGCCGATCCGCATGTGGCCCGGTCTGAGCAGGTTCTTCGCGCGTGCGTCCATTGCGGCTTCTGCACCGCGACCTGCCCGACCTATACGCTGCTCGGCGACGAGCTGGATTCGCCGCGCGGGCGCATCTACTTGATCAAGGACATGCTGGAGAACGGCCGGCCGGCGACGGCCGAGGTCGCCAAGCATGTCGACCGCTGCCTGTCCTGCCTGTCCTGCATGACCACCTGCCCCTCGGGCGTGCATTACATGCACCTCGTCGACCATGCCCGCGCGCATATCGAGGAGACCTACCGGCGCCCGTTCATGGATCGGATGATGCGCGCCCTGCTGGCGCAGGTGCTGCCGCATCGCGGCCGCTTCCGCCTTGCCATCGCCGGCGCCATGGTCGCGCGGCCCTTCGCCGGCCTCATCGGCGCAATCCCCGGCCTCGCCCCGGTGGCGGCGATGCTGAAGCTCGCCCCGGCACGTCCGGCTTCGCGCTCGGCCAGCGAGGGCGAGCGGCACTTCCCGGCCGCCGGCCCGCGCCGCGCGCGCGTCGCGCTGCTCGACGGCTGCGCCCAGCCGGTGCTGCGCCCGGAGATCGATGAGGCGGCTATCCGCCTCATGACCCGCATGGGCGTCGAGGTGGTGCGGCCCAAGGGCGGCGGCTGCTGCGGTTCGCTGACCCATCACATGGGCAAGGACGGGCCCGCGCTCGCCAATGCCCGCGCCAATGTCGACGCCTGGTGGCGCGAGATCGAGGGCGAGGGGCTCGACGCCATCATCATCACCACCTCGGGCTGCGGCACCACGATCAAGGATTACGGCCACATGCTGCGGCTGGAGCCGGCCTATGCCGAGCGCGCGGCCAAGGTCTCGGCGCTGGCCAAGGACATCAGCGAGTTCCTGGTAGAGCGCGAGCTGCCGGTTCCGGTGATCGATGCCGGCACCCGCGTCGCCTATCACTCGGCGTGCTCGCTCCAGCACGGGCAGAAGATCAAGACCGCACCGAAGACGCTCTTGCAGCGCGCGGGCTTCACGGTCCTGGAGCCGGCGGAAGGGCATCTGTGCTGCGGCTCGGCCGGCACCTACAACATCCTGCAGCCGGAGATCGCCGGGCGGCTGCGCGCCCGCAAGGTCGCCAATATCGAGCGCACCGATCCGCAGATCATCGCCGCCGGCAATATTGGCTGCCTGACACAGATCGGCGGCGGTACGGCGATCCCGACCGTGCACACGGTCGAGCTGCTGGACTGGGCGACCGGCGGCCCGAAGCCCGACCATCTCGGCGAACTGAACGCCGCCGCGTGAGCCGCCGGCCGGAAGCGAACGACATCCGCTGCCTCTCCGCGTTGCGGTAAGGGTCTTCGACGCGCCGCTGAGGTCCGACGCCACGCCGACACGGCCATTGCCGGGTGACGCCGTCCTGCGCCGGGGGCTATCCTCGACGCGCCCGTCGTCAGGATTCGCGTCATGCCACTGCCCCGCCTTCTCATGCTGTCGCTCGGCGGCACCATCACCATGACCGCCAATGCCGGCGGCGGCATCGCGCCGACGCTTGGCGCGGAGGATCTGATCGCCGCCGTGCCCGGCCTCGGCGCGGTGGCGCGGATCGAGGCGCGCTCGCCGCTGCGCCTGCCAAGCCCCTCGCTCGCCCTCGACCATGTCGTGGCGGTGGCCGCCGAGATTCGCGCGGCCTTCGCCGAGGGCATCGATGGCGCTGTGGTCATCCAGGGGACCGATACGATCGAGGAGACCGCCTTCGCGCTCGATCTGCTGCTGCCCGGCGACCGGCCGGTGGTGGTGACCGGGGCCATGCGCGGCCCGCAATCGCCCGGCGCGGAAGGCCCCGCCAATCTGCTGGCGGCCGCCCAGGTCGCGGCCTCGCCCGAAGCACGCGGGCTCGGCGCGCTCGCCGTGCTCAATGACGAGATCCACGCCGCCCGCTTCGTGCGCAAGGGTCACACCGCCCTCACCTCGGCCTTCGTCTCCGACAATGGCGGCCCGCTCGGACTGGTGGCCGAGGGCCGGGTCCGTCTTTTCTCCCGCGTTGCCCCGCTCGATCTGCCCGCGCTCGACGCCATCGACGGCGCATTGCCGGCGGTGGCGCTGGTCAAGATCGCCATGGGCGATGACGGCCGTCTGCTGCGCGCCGTGCCGCAGCTCGGCTTTTCCGGCGTGGTGATCGAGGGAATGGGCGCCGGTCATGTGCCGGCGGGCATGGCCGATCTGGTCGGCGAGGTCGCCGCCACCCTGCCGGTGGCGCTCGCCACCCGTACCCTATCCGGGCCGGTCTTCACCAACACCTATGGCTATGCCGGCTCTGAGATCGATCTGGTGGGACGCGGCGTGATGCCCGCGGGCTTTCTCTCGCCGGTCAAGGCGCGGCTGCTGCTCACGCTGGCACTGGCCGCGCGGCTGGACCGCGAGACGATCGCCCGCGCCTTCAAGGCGTTCGGCTGACGCCGCTCACGGCGCCGGCGCGACGTTCCAGCTTGAGATCACGCGGGTCCCGGGGTGGCTCGGGTCGAAGCCGAGAATGCTGTAGGTCGCGGTGCCGAGCATGAAATGCTGCGCCTCGATCAGTTCAAGCCCGATCCAGCGCGTGACGAGGCTGCGCCCGAGATGGCCGTGCGAGAACAGCGCGACGGTCCCGCTCAAGCCGCTCAGCTTCGCGATCAGCCGGTCGCAGCGCGCGGTCATGTCGGCGACCGATTCGCCGTCCGGGCAGCCGTCTCGGAAGATTTCCCAGGACGGCCATTCCTTGCGGATGTCGACCGAGCGCCGGCCCTCGAAAGCGCCATAGTCCCATTCCGCCAGATCCGGCTCGGTCTCGATGGGCAGGGCGATTCCGGCGAGTTCCGCGGTACGCCGCGCGCGGATGCGCGGGCTGCACAGCACCCGGTCGAAGGTGATGGCGGAAAGCGGGGCGACCAGCCGGCGCGCCTCCTCCTCGCCGCGCGCGGTCAGCGCGATGTCGGTGTGCCCGGTGTGCTGGCCGGAGAGCGACCATTCGGTCTCGCCATGGCGGATGAGGTAGAGGCGGAGCGGCGTCGGCATCGCAGGAAGACCTCGCAAGGCCCGGAACAGTCCGGGCGGCCCGGGATTCTAGAGCGATTCCGCCAGAAAGCACCGGGCAAACAAAACGGGGCGCCACAAGGGCGCCCCGCTGGATAGGTGAGATGTCAGGCCGATCACTCGGCGCCGGCTTCCGCCTCTTCGCCCTTCTTGGCTTCGAGGTCCTCGCCGGTGGCCTGGTCGACCACCTTCATGGAGAGGCGGGTCTTGCCGCGCTCGTCGAAGCCGAGCAGCTTGACCTTGACCTTGTCGCCTTCCTTGACGACGTCGGACGGCTTGGCGACGCGTTCCTTGGCGAGCTGCGAGACGTGCACGAGGCCGTCCTTGGCGCCGAAGAAGTTCACGAAGGCGCCGAAATCGACGACCTTGACCACGGTGCCTTCATAGATCTGGCCGACTTCCGGCTCGGAAGCGATCGACTTGATCCAGTTCAGCGCGGCCTTGATCGATTCGCCCGAGGCCGAGGCCACCTTCACGGTGCCGTCGTCCTCGATGTTGATCTTGGCACCGGTCTTCTCGACGATCTCGCGGATCACCTTGCCGCCCGAGCCGATCACTTCGCGGATCTTGTCGACCGGGATCTGGATCACCTCGATGCGCGGAGCATGCTCGCCGAGCTCGGAGCGGGCGCCGGTCAGCGCCTTGCTCATCTCGCCGAGAATGTGGGCGCGGCCATCCTTCGCCTGGGCGAGGGCGACCTTCATGATCTCCTCGGTGATGCCCGCGATCTTGATGTCCATCTGAAGAGCGGTGACGCCCTTGTCGGTGCCGGCCACCTTGAAGTCCATGTCGCCGAGGTGATCCTCGTCGCCGAGGATGTCGGAGAGCACGGCGAACTTTTCACCCTCAAGGATGAGGCCCATCGCGATGCCCGCCACCGGACGGCGCAGCGGCACGCCGGCATCCATCAGCGCCAGCGAGGTGCCGCAGACGGTCGCCATGGAGGAGGAGCCGTTCGACTCCAGGATCTCCGAGACGGCGCGCAGCGTGTAGGGGAACTCGTGCGCGGGCGGCAGGATCGGACGGATGGCGCGCCAGGCGAGCTTGCCATGGCCGATTTCGCGGCGGCCGGGCGAACCCATGCGGCCGGTCTCGCCGACCGAGAAGGGCGGGAAGTTGTAGTGCAGCAGGAAGCGCTCCTTGTAGGTGCCTTCCAGGCTGTCGATGAACTGCTCGTCCTCGCCGGTACCGAGCGTCGCGACCACGAGGGCCTGCGTCTCGCCGCGGGTGAACAGCGAGGAGCCGTGGGCGCGCGGCAGCACGCCGACCTCGGAGACGATCGGACGGACGGTCCGGGTGTCGCGGCCGTCGATGCGAACCCCCTCATCGAGGATGGTCCAGCGCACGATCTTGGCTTCAAGCTCCTTGAGCACTTCGCCGAGGACCTGCGCGTCCGGCACGTCCTTGCCTTCGGCGGCAAGGGCGGCGTAATGCGCCTTGGCCTTCGACTTGGCAGCGCCGACCGCGTCGTAGCGGTCCTGCTTGCGGGCGATCTTGTAAGCGGCGCGCAGCTCGGCCTCGATCAGGCCGCGCAGCTCGGTTTCCAGCGCGGAATGATCCGGCGCACTGAAGTCGCGCGGCTCCTTGGCGGCCTTCTCGGCGAGGCGGATGATCGCCTCGATCACCGGCTGGAAGTGGCGGTGGCCGAACATCACGGCGCCGAGCATCACTTCCTCGGGCAGTTCCTTGGCTTCGGATTCCACCATCAGCACGGCGTCGGCGGTGCCGGCGACCACGAGGTCGAGCGCGGATTCCTTAACCTCGTCGACGGTCGGGTTCAGCACGTACTCATTGTCGATGAAGCCGACGCGGGCGCCGCCGATCGGGCCCATGAACGGCACGCCCGACAAGGTGAGCGCGGCCGAGGCGGCGACCATGGCCACCACGTCGGGATCGTTCTCGAGATCGTGCGACAGCACGGTGACGACGACCTGAGTGTCGTTCTTGTAGCCTTCCGCGAACAGCGGGCGGATCGGGCGGTCGATCAGGCGGGAGACCAGCGTCTCCTTCTCGCTCGGGCGGCCTTCGCGCTTGAAATAGCCACCGGGAATGCGGCCCGCGGCATAGGCCTTTTCCTGGTAGTTGACGGTCAGCGGGAAGAAGTCCTGGCCGGGCTTGGGCGCCTTGGCGGAGACGGCGGTGGCGAGCACGGTGGTGTCGCCATAGGTCGCGAGCACGGCGCCATCAGCCTGGCGCGCCATGCGGCCGGTCTCGAGGACGAGCGTGCGCCCACCCCAATCGAGTTCCTCGCGGTGAATATCGAACATGTCTGTCTCTGGCTTTCCGAAACGAAGGCCATGGGCAAGACGGCGAGAGGCTCGCTAAAGGGGTTGAGGGCGCGAGCCTCCGGCGATCCTGCCATGGCCGCCGCTTCTCATCGGACGCGGCGAGCCCCATGCCCGCCACTCGTATCATTTCGCCCCGCCGGATCATCCGGTGGCGGCGAAGCAGAAACGGGCGGGCCCGGCACGACGCCGGACCCGCCCGCGAAACTCAGCGGCGGATGCCCAGCCGCTGGATCAGGGCCTTGTAGCGGCCTTCCTCGGTCTTCTTGAGATAGTCGAGAAGGCCGCGGCGGGCGGAAACGAGCTTGAGCAGGCCGCGACGGGAATGGTTGTCCTTGGCGTGGCTCTTGAAGTGCTCGGTGAGGTTCACGATGCGCTCGGTGAGGATCGCGACCTGCACTTCCGCCGAGCCGGTATCGCCCGGCTTGGTGGCGTATTCGGTGATGAGCGCCTGCTTGCGCTCCGCAGTGATCGACATCGGTCTTCCTTTCGATTGTCATGACGATAGAAGCGGCGGCGCGCTTCGGCATTGATCATCTTGACGATGAAACGCCTGTCGCCGCCTTGTCCGCCGTTCGGCCGGGCCGGGATGTCGTCCAGCACGGTCGAAGCATGGCGGATCGCGCGGACACATGTCCGCAACGCGCCGGCACCATACACGAAAACGCCACCGTGGCTAGCGCGATGTGAGCAACCGCGCGGGGTTCACGCCGTCGGCACGGTGCCGCCGTCGATGACATATTCGGCGCCGGTGATCGCGCTCGCGCGCGGCGAGACCAGGAAGGCGATGAGATCGGCGACCTCGCGCGGGCGCGCCGGCCGCCCGAGCGGAATGCCGCCGAGCGCGCGCATGATGATCGCCTTGCCGCCGTCATAGTCGGTGCCGGCTTCGGCCGCCAGCCGCTCGGCCAGCGCCATCGCCGCCTCGGTCTCCACCCATCCCGGCGCAACCTGCACCACGCGCACGCCCTTGCCCGCCACCTCTTTGGACAGGCTTTTGCTGTAGATCGCGAGCGCGGCCTTCGCGGCGGCATAGGCGGTGGTGGATTCCGGCAGCGGCAGCCGGCGCTGGATCGAGGTGACGTGGACGATCACCCCGCCGCCCTGTGCCAGCATGCCGGGCAGCAGCGCGCGGTCGAGCCGAACCGCAGGCATCAGATTGAGGTTCAGCTCGGCGAACCAGTTTTCGTCGGTCAGCGCGGCGACGCCGCCGGCCGGAGCGGAGGAGCCGCCCAGCACGTTGACCAATATGTCGACGCCGCCGAACCGTCCGTTGACCTCCCGCACGGCGGCGGCGCAGCCCTCGGCCGTGGCGAGGTCGGCGGCGATGTGATGCACGCCCTCGGCCGTCGGCTCCTCCGGCACATGGCGCGCGGTGGCCGCCACCATGGCCCCGGCCTCCCGCAGCGCTCGTACCACGGCGGCGCCGATGCCCTTGGTGCCCGCGGTGACCAGCGTGCGGCGGCCTTGCAGCTCCAGATCGAACGTCATGGCACGATCTCCAGCGCGGCGAGGGCCTCTCCGGTCAGTACGAAGCGGTAGGTCAGCTCGACCGGGCTGCCGGGGAAGTCGCCCGCGACGCGGGCGGTGACGATGACGCAGCCCTCCTGCTCGCGCCAGCTCACCGGTTCGGACGTGTAGTTGTAGCGGGTCGACGCCGCCTCTTTCCATTGGCGGATCGCGTCGTGGCCGACATGACGATGGCCCTCGTCGCGCACTTCGCCCTGTGGCGTGAAGCAGCGCGCCACCGCCTCGGGGCCTTGCGCGTCGGCGCGGAAATAGGCAAGGACCGGCGCGGGAAGGGCAGCGTTCATGGCGGGAGCCTCCGGTTGAAACAGCGCATCCCCTCGGCCGGGTTGCGCGAGCGGAAGATGTGCCGGAGACTTGCCAAATGACAAGTACGCACGAAAAAGTCGGTTACTTACCCGCTGGTAAGCCCGAGACCCCGCCCGGCCACAACCCTCATGCCCACACGCGCGAAAGCGCGGCTGCCGGCGTCGAGGCAGGTCTGAAGCTGCTGGAAGGACGCTGGAAGCTGGTGATCCTGTTCCACCTGTTCGGCGGACGGGTGCTGCGCTTCTCGGAGCTGGAGCGGGCGATCCCCGCCATTTCACAGAAGATGCTGATCCAGCAGCTCCGCCAGATGGAGCAAGATGGCATCGTGCGGCGCATCGTGCACCATCAGGTGCCGCCCAAGGTGGAATACGCGCTCACCGACTGGGGGCAGGCGCTGTGCCCGGCGCTGGATGCGCTGCTGAGATGGGCAGGCTCACGCCCGGACGGGACACGGGAGTGACCCGCCGCGCACGGTCATCGGTCCTTGTGTTGTTCTCCTTCCCTCTCCCCGTTCGATGACGGAGAAGGGCGGCAGGCCTGAGAGGGCGCCGTCTTTGACACGACCGCTCCTCCCGTTAGTCGAGGTCGGTCACTTACCCGAGTGGAAAATCCGGCGCGGGTGGATTTCGCCGCCTTCCGCCTCGCCGAGCGCAATCAGGCGGCCGCCGGCATGGATGGCGACCGGACCTTCGAGGATCGGCGCGTCGCGCCCGCGCAGGATGATGCTCTGGCCATGGGCGAGCCGCGCGGCATCCGCCGTCGACACCCGCAGCGCGGGCAGCGTGTCGAGACCGACATCGACCGGCCGCAGCGCTTCCATCGGCGCGGCATCGTCCATCGCCTCGGAAATCTCGCGCAGCCGCGCCAGCGGAACGAGATCGGCTTCGAGGAAGGTGCCGACACAGGTACGGCGCAGCGCGGCGATGTGGCCGCGCGTTCCGAGCAGGCGGCCGATGTCGCGGGCGATCGAGCGCACATAGGTGCCCTTGCCGCATTCGGCCTCGAACACGGCGTGGTCGGCATCCGGCTCGTCGATCAGCTCGATGCGATGGATCACCACGGTGCGCGCGGCGAGTTCGACCACCACGCCGTCACGCGCGAGGTCATAGGCGCGCTCACCATTGATCTTCAGCGCCGAATAGGCCGGCGGCACCTGCTGGATTTCGCCGCGGAAGCTTTCCAGCGCGTCGAGGATTGCTGCACGGCTGGGGCGAACCTCGGAGGTCGCGACCGCCTGGCCCTCGCTGTCGTCGGTGTCGGTCTCGATGCCCCAGCGCACGGTGAAGCGGTAGATCTTCCGCCCGTCCATGACGAACGGCACGGTCTTGGTGGCCTCGCCCAGCGCGATCGGCAGGCAGCCGGAGGCGAGCGGGTCGAGCGTGCCGGCATGACCGGCCTTCTTGGCCGAGAACAGCCATTTCACCGCGCCGACCGCCTGGGTCGAGGTCATGCCGACCGGCTTGTCGAGCAGCACCCAGCCGTCGATGTCGCGCTTGGGGCGGCGCTTGCGCGCGGGGGCGTCCTTCGCGGGCAGGGCGGCCTCGTCGAGCGCCTCGGCGGCAAGCGGCGCATTCACCGGGGCGTTCATTCGTCGTCTCCGTCGGTCTCGTTGGTGCCGAGGTCGCGCTGCACGTCGGGCGAGCGCAGAAGCGCGTCGATCCGCGCGCCTTCCTCAAAGGAAGTATCGAGCCGGAACCGCAGCTCCGGCGTGTATTTCAGCTCAACGCGGCGGGAGATTTCCCCGCGCAGCGGCTTGGCGTTGGCGGCCAACGCGGCGATCGCCTCCTTCTCGCCCTTACCGCCGAGCGGCATGACGTAACAGGTGGCGATCTTGAGGTCGGGGCTCATTCGCACCTCGGGCACGGTGATCAGCACGCGCGCCAGCGCGGGATCGGGAAGATCGCCGCGCGAGAGGATGTCGGAGAGCGCATGGCGCACCAGTTCGCCCACGCGCAACTGGCGCTGGCTCGGGCCGGAACCCGAGCCGGTCTTGTTCTTCATGATCGTTCACAAACCTTCAGGGCCCGCCCCGAAACGGGGTTACGGGCCGGCTTCGACCGGGACAGGCGGATTCGGACCGCCGATCCCCGCGGAAAATGCCGGGGCGCCGTGTCGGGCCCCCCGGATTCGTCACAGCGTACGCTGCACCACCTCGACGCGGTAGCACTCGATGATGTCGCCCGCGCGCATGTCCTGGTAGTTCTCGAAGGACATGCCGCACTCCTGGCCCGCGTGCACCACGTTCACGGCATCCTTGAAGCGGTTCAGCGTGGAGAGCTTGCCTTCGTGGATCACCACGTTGTCGCGAATCAGGCGGACATGCTGGCCGCGCTCGACGGTGCCGTCGGTGACGCGGCAGCCAGCGACCTTGCCGACCTTCGAGACGTTGAAGATCTCGAGGATCAGCGCGTTGCCGAGCATGGTCTCGCGGTTGATCGGCGCCAGCAGGCCGCCCATCGCCGCCTTCACGTCATCCACCAGGTCGTAGATGATGTTGTAGTAGCGGATTTCGATGCCGGCACGCTCGGCCGCCTCGCGGGCTTCCTTGTTGGCGCGCACGTTGAAGGCGATGATCGCGGCGCCCGCGGTCTCCGCCAGCGTCACGTCGCTCTCGTTCACGCCGCCCGCGCCGGAATGGATGATGCGGGCCTGCACCTCGTCGGTGCCGAGCTTCTCCAGCGAGGTGATGATCGCTTCCACCGAGCCGGACACGTCGCCCTTGATGATCAGCGGGAATTCCTTGCGGCCCGCCGTCTTCGCCTGGCTCATCATCTGCTCCAGCGAGCCGCGGACGGTGGCGGAACGCGCCGCCGCCTTCTCGCGCTTCTGGTGCTGGCGATAGTCGGTGATCTCCCGGGCACGGGCTTCGCTTTCCACCACGGCGAGACGGTCGCCCGCCTCCGGCGTGCCGTTGAAGCCGAGCACCTCGACCGGCATGGACGGGCCGGCCTCGCCGAGCTGGGTGCCCTTGTCCGAAATAAGGGCGCGCACGCGGCCCCATTCGGCGCCGGCGACCACGATGTCGCTGACCTTGAGCGTGCCGCGCTGAACCAGCACGGTTGCGACCGGACCACGGCCGCGGTCGAGCTTGGCTTCGATCACGGTGCCCTCGGCATCGCGCACCGGGTTCGCCTTGAGGTCGAGCAGTTCGGCCTGCAGGCTGATGAGTTCCAGCAGCTTGTCGAGATTGGTGTGAGCTTTGGCGGAGACTTCGACTTCCAGCGTGTCGCCACCCAGGCTTTCGACCTGAACCTCGTACTGCAGCAGTTCGCTGCGCACGCGCTCGGGCTTGGCGTCCGGCTTGTCGATCTTGTTGATCGCCACGATCAGCGGCACCTTGGCGGCGCGCGCGTGATTGATGGCTTCCACCGTCTGGGGCATCACGCCGTCATCGGCCGCGACCACCAGCACCACGATGTCCGTCACCTTGGCGCCGCGGGCGCGCATGGCGGTGAACGCCGCATGGCCGGGCGTGTCGATGAAGGTGATCTTGCCACCGAGCGGCGAGACGACCTGATAGGCACCGATATGCTGGGTGATACCGCCGGCCTCGCCGGAGACGACATTGGCCGAGCGCAGGGCGTCGAGCAGCGAGGTCTTGCCGTGATCGACATGGCCCATGATCGTGACGACGGGCGGGCGCGAGACCAGCTCGTCCTCGGTGTCCGGCGTGTCGAACAGGCCTTCCTCGACGTCGGATTCGGCGACGCGACGCACGGAATGGCCGAGTTCCTCGGCGATGAGCTGCGCGGTGTCGGCGTCGATCACGTCGGTGATCTTGACCATCTGGCCCTGCTTCATCAGCAGGCGGATCACGTCGACCGCGCGCTCGGCCATGCGGTTGGCGAGTTCCTGGATCGAGATGGTCTCGGGAATCGTCACCTCGCGGGCGATCTTCTCCTTGGCTTCCACCTGGCGGTGGCCGCTCATGCGCTGGGTGCGGCGGCGGAAGGAGGCGACCGAGCGCTGGCGCTCGTCCTCGCTCGAAAGGGCGGTGACGACCGTCAGACGGCCGCGGCTCTTGTCCGGGCCGGCGGGGCGGGTCGGCTTCTGCGGCGGCGGAACGGGACGCGCGGGCGCGCCGCCGGGACCACGACGAACCGGACGACGCTCGTCATCCTCGGCTTCCATGGCGGACGGGCTGCGCGGGGTCGCGACGCGCGGGGCACCCGGCGCGGCAGGCGCGGCGGCCTGCGGCGCACGCGGGGCCGAGGCCGCCGGAGCTGCGGCAGTCGGAGCCGGCGCGGACGACGCACTGTCCTCGCCGAAGCGCTTGCGGGCTTCCTGCTCGGACTTGCGCTTGGCCTCCTCCTCGAAGGCGCGGCGCGCATCTTCCTCGCGCTTGCGGGCCTCGGCGGCCTCGCGCTCGGCCTTCTCGCGCGCCTCGCGCTCGACGCGGCGGCGGGCCTCTTCCTCGGCGATGCGGCGTTCCTCGACCTCGCGGACGCGGGCGTCCTGCAAGGCGGCGGCGCGGGCGCGGGCCTCTTCCTCGGTCAGCGAGCGCAGCACGACGCCGCCCGGGCGCGAGCCCTGGGGAGCGGGCCGCGGCCCGGAAATGTTCGCGCCGGGCGCGGGCTGGGTGCGGCTCTGCAGCGGGGCACGCTGCGGCTGCTGCGCCGGACGCGCGGGCGCACCGGACGGGCCAGCGGCAGGCCGGGCGGGAGCGGCGGGCTGTGCGGAAACCGGCGGCGCGGCGGGCGCGCTTGAGGGAGCGGCAGCCGGCGCCTCGGGCTTGTCACCCGGGCCGAGCACACGGCGCTTCACCTTCTCCACCACCACGGCCTTGGAGCGGCCATGGCTGAAGCTCTGACGGACGACGCCCTGCTCGACAGGCCTCTTGAGCGTCAGGGTCTTGCTCCCTTGGCCAACGCCCATCGTCTTCTCGCCGGGGTTCTTCGTATCGGTCATTCGGTTTCCGTTTCCTCGACATCCTCGCCCTGCGCGGGGATGCGTCATATCTGTGCGCCAGCCGCTAACTGGCGCGCCAGGCCTCGAGCTTTCTTACACGCGAGAGAAACCCCGCGCTCGTCGGATGCGCGAGCAGCGCAGCATGTACCACATTTGCCCGCCCCAGCGCCAAGTCCAATTGCACGCCGGAGAGGCATTCTGTGACGGCAATCTGCCTGTTTGTTGCCTCACCGATGCGAATTGCCAGCGCATCGAGCTTGGCCGCCCCGTCGCGGGCCGCGTCGCTGGCATGAATCAGCACCGCGACCTCCCCACTCTGGAGCGCCTCGTTCACACGGGTCGTGCCGGTGATCACGCGCCCCGCCTTGTTGGCGATGCCGAGAGCGCCGAGCGCGTCCTTCTCCAGCAGGCCCTCGACCAGCTCGGGCAGCGCCGGATCGGCCCGTCCCTTGCCCTTGAAGGCGCGCCCGAAGGCCTTCTTCTTCATCGCCTGCGCGAGAGCCCCGCGCGTGGCGGTGACCCACGCTCCCCTTCCGGGAAGCCGCGCCCCGAGATCGGGCACCACCGTGCCGTCGGGCGCGACCACGAAGCGGAGCATCCGCGCCACCGGCGTCACCTCGCGGGTGGCGAGGCAGAGCCGGGACGTTTCGCGACGGGCCGCTGCCGGTCCGTCGTCGGTTTCGTCGGCCAGATCGGCGGCGCCGTCGGCGGTCGTCGGCGCAAAGGCGGCGGCATCGGAACCGACGGCGGACGGCGCCACGCTCCCGGCCATCGCCGGAGCGAGGTCATCGACCAAGCCGCTCTCGCCCGTCCCGCGATCCTTCACCCCGCGCTCCCTTCATCAGACCCGCGCCGTTCAGGCGCCGGTCGTCGCGTCTTCTTCCGCCGCTTCCTCGTCGGCCGCGCCGGCGAGGTCGGCCTCATCGATCCAGCCGGCCTTGACGCGGGCCTGCATGATCAGCGCCTCGGCATCCTCGCGGGAGAGGTTGAAGCCCTCCAGCGCGCCGGGGATGCGCACGGTCTCGCCGTCCTTGCGCTCGGTCCAGCCGGTCAGGTCGTCCGTGGCGCAGCCGGCGAGGTCCTCGACGGTCTTGATGTCGTTCTCGCCGAACGCCACCAGCATGGCCGAGGTCACGCCCGGCACCTCGCGCAGCCCGTCCTCGACGCCCAGCGCGATGCGCCGTTCCTCGAAATCGGCCTCGATCTGGGCGAGATAGCCCAGAGCGCGATTCTGCAGTTCCTGCGCGGTGTCCTCGTCGAAGCCCTCGATGCCCGCGAGCTCGCCGATCGGCACATAGGCCAGTTCTTCCACAGTGGCGAAGCCCTCGGAGGCGAGGAGCTGGCCCATCATCTCGTCGAGATCGAGCGCCTCGGCGAACATCTTGGTGCGCTCGGCGAATTCCTTCTGGCGGCGCTCGCTTTCCTCGGCCTCGGTCATGATGTCGATGTCCCAGCCGGTGAGCTGGGAGGCAAGGCGCACATTCTGGCCGCGACGGCCGATCGCCAGACTTAGTTGGGCATCCGGGACCACGACTTCAATACGCTCGCGATCCTCGTCGAGCACGACCTTGACGACTTCCGCCGGGGCCAGCGCGTTGACGATAAAGGTCGCGACGTCCGGCGACCATGGGATGATGTCGATCTTCTCGCCCTGCAGCTCGTTCACCACCGCCTGCACGCGCGAGCCGCGCATACCGACGCAGGCGCCGACCGGATCAACCGAGGAATCACGCGAGGTCACGGCGATCTTGGCGCGCGAGCCGGGGTCGCGCGCGACCGCCTTGATCTCGACGATGCCGTCATAGATTTCCGGCACTTCCTGCGCGAACAGCTTGGCCATGAACTGGGGATGGGTGCGCGACAGGAAGATCTGCGGGCCGCGCGGCTCGCGGCGCACGTCATAGACATAGGCGCGGATGCGGTCCGAGGTCTTGAAGATTTCGCGCGGCAGCAGTTCGTCGCGGCGCAGCGAGGCTTCGCCACGGCCGAGGTCGACGACCACATTGCCGTATTCCACGCGCTTGACCGCGCCGTTGACGATCTCGCCGATGCGGTCCTTGTACTCGTCATACTGCCGGTCGCGCTCGGCCTCGCGCACCTTCTGCACGATGACCTGCTTGGCAGACTGCGCGGCGATGCGGCCGAAATCGAAGGGCGGCAGCGTGTCGGCGATCGAATCGCCGATCTGCGCGGCCGGGTTCAGCCGGCGCGCGCCGACAAGATCGATCTCGATGGCGGAATTCTCGACCTGCTCGACCACAAGGAGATGGCGCGCCAGGCGCAGTTCGCCGGTGCGCGGGTTGATCTCGGCATGGATGTCGGTCTCCGCGCCGTAGCGCGAACGCGCCGCCTTGGCGATGGCGTCCTCCATGGCGGCGATGACGATCTGCCGGTCGATCGACTTCTCACGCGCGACCGCATCGGCGATCTGGAGAAGTTCGAGCCGGTTTGCGCTGACCACAGCCATTGTCAGGTCTCCTTCGCGTGGGATTTGCGTTTGGCGTTGGATTTCTTGG
The DNA here is from genome assembly GCF_047501495.1 of Ancylobacter sp. G4_0304. Classification (NCBI taxonomy): domain Bacteria; kingdom Pseudomonadati; phylum Pseudomonadota; class Alphaproteobacteria; order Hyphomicrobiales; family Xanthobacteraceae; genus Ancylobacter; species Ancylobacter sp. G4_0304. The sequence goes on from NZ_JAZDRM010000019.1 coordinate 22,170, forward strand.
TCGGTTTCGCAGCGCCTTTGGGCTTCAGCATGGGGCCCTTGCGGACCGGCATCTTCTTGGGCGGAATCACCCGTACAGCGATGCTCTCGCCCTCGCTCTCCGGCTCGCCGCCGAAATCGGCCGCATCGAAATCGGCGTCCTCGATCTCGTCTTCCTCGATCCCCGCACCTTCGCGCAGCGCCTTGTCGCGGCGCAGGGCCTCGCGGATCAGCTCGTCGGTGAGCACGAGACGCGCATCGCCGATATCGGCGATCGGCAGATGATGGGTATCGGGCGCGCCGGCGGGCGCATCCGGCAGGCGGACGACGGCATTGACGCCCTCGACGCCGATGAGCTTGCCGCGGAAGCGCTTGCGCCCCTCATGCGGCACCGCCATCTCGACCTTCACCTCATGCCCGGCCCAGCGCTGGAAATCGGAGAGCCGCACCAGCGGCCGGTCGATGCCCGGGGAGGACATTTCGAGGTTATAAGCACCGGAGATCGGGTCCTCGACATCAAGCACCGGCGAGATGGCGCGGCTCGCCGCCTCGCACTCGTCGATGCCGAACGAACCGTCCGGGCGCTCGGCCATGATCTGCAGCGTGAGATGCTCGCCGCCGGAGATCTTCGCCCGCACCAGGCGGAAGCCAAGCCCTTCGAGCACCGGCCCCACAATGGCGGCGACACGGGCGGCGGGCCCGCTCTCGGTGACGAGGCGGGGCTCGTTCAGCGCGGGCGCGTCAGTCGCGGCGGCGCTCTCGTTCAGGTCGGTCTGGTGTTCGCTCATTGTCCTCGCCGGACGGCTGAACGGGCTCAATGCAAAAAGAGCGGGTCCCGGCGGCGGAACCCACTCTCAACCGACCGTTCAGTCGCTGTGAGATGTCTTTGATGGCGTGCTTATACGCCCAAAGCCCAGCTGCGCGCAAGGGCAGGGTGCGGGGCAGAGCGTGAGGCAGACGGGCGCCCCTCTTGTCGCCCGGTGCAGGCCCGCGCATAAGCGCGTCATGATCGCTTCCGCCGACACCGCGGCGCTCACCGAGCGGGCGCCCGCCAAGATCAACCTGTCGCTGCGCGTTCTCGGCCGGCGGGCGGACGGCTATCACGATCTGGCGAGCCTCGTCGCCTTCGCCGGCACCGGCGACCGGCTGGCGCTGTTCCCGGGGGAGGCACTCGGGCTCGACATGACCGGCCCGCGCGCCGGCGCGCTCACGGCCGAGCCGGACAATCTGGTGCTGAAGGCCGCGCGGGAGCTGGCGGAGCGGGTGCCCGGCCTGGCCGCCGGCCGCTTCCGTCTCGACAAGCGTCTGCCCGTCGCCTCCGGCATCGGCGGCGGTTCGGCGGACGCGGCGGCCGGCCTGCGGCTGCTGGCGCGGCTCAACGGGATCGCGCGCGACGATCCCCGCCTGTTTGAAGCCGCGCTCGCCACCGGCTCCGATGTGCCGGCCTGCCTGTATTCCCGCGCCTGCCGGATGACCGGGCGCGGCGAGGCGCTCGCCCCGCTCGCTTTGCCGCGCTTCGGGGCGGTGCTGGTCAATCCCGGCGTGGCGGTCGCGACGGCGGCGATCTTCCGGGCGCTGGCGCTCCCCCCCGGCACCCGCCGCGACGAGGCCGCTCTGCCGGAGGGCTTTGCCGACCGGGACAAGGCGCTGGCCTTCCTGCGGGATGCGCCCAACGACCTGGAGCCGCCGGCCCATGCGCTGGTGCCCGTACTCGACACGGTGGAGGCCGCGCTGAGGGCGACGCCGGAGGTGCGTCTGGTGCGCATGTCCGGCTCGGGTGCGACCATGTTCGCGCTGTATGACGATTGCCGGGCAGCGGCGCGCGCGGCCAAGATGGTGGCCCGCCTTCATCCCGACTGGTGGGTCAAGTCCACCATTCTCGGCTGAAAGACCCACGCGCATGCACACGCCCATCGTCTTCGCCCTCGCCGCGCTCACGGAGATCGCCGGCTGCTTTGCGTTCTGGGCGGTGGTGCGGCAGGGCGCGAGCGCGCTCTGGCTCGGGCCGGGCGTGGTCAGCCTGATCGCCTTCGCCGGGCTGCTGACGCTGGTGGAATCCTCCGCCGCCGGACGCGCCTTCGCGGCCTATGGCGGGGTCTATGTCGCGGCGTCGCTGGCCTGGCTGTGGGCGGTGGAAGGGTTCCGGCCGGGTCGCTGGGACCTCGTGGGCGGGGCGGTATGCCTCGCCGGAGCTGCGATCATCATCTTGGCGCCGCGGGGGTAAGACCGGAGTTCAGCGCGCCCGGGCGACGCAGAAATCCACCACGTCGAGCAGCGCGCGCTTGGCCGGGCCGTCGGCGAACAGGCCGAGCGCGTCCTTGGCCATGGCGCCGTAGTGCCGGGCGCGGTCCACCGTGTCGGCCAGCGCGTCATGGCGCGCCAGAAGCTTCATCGCGTGTTCGAGGTCGCCCTCGTTGATCTCGCCGGTTTCGAGGCAGCGCTTCCAGAAGCCGCGTTCCTCGTCATTGCCGCGCCGGAACGCCAGCACGATCGGCAGCGTGATCTTGCCCTCGCGGAAATCGTCGCCGACATTCTTGCCGAGCTTGGCGCGCGAGCCGCCATAGTCCAACGCGTCGTCGACCAGCTGGAAGGCGATGCCGAGATTCATGCCATAGCTGCGGCAGGCCGACTGTTCCACCTTGGGCCGGCCGGCGATCACCGGGCCGACCTCGCAGGCGGCGGCGAACAGTTCGGCGGTCTTGCCGCGAATCACGGCGAGATACTCGTCCTCGCTGGTCGCGGTGTTCTTGGCGGCGGCGAGCTGGGCCACCTCGCCCTCCGCGATCACCACGGCGGCGGTGGAGAGAATGTCGAGGGCGCGCATGTTGCCGACCTCGATCATCATGCGGAACGCCTGTCCGAGCAGGAAGTCGCCGACCAGCACGCTGGCCTCGTTGCCCCACAGCATGCGGGCGGCGAGCTTGCCGCGGCGCATCTCGCTGTCGTCGACCACATCGTCATGCAGCAGCGTCGCGGTGTGCATGAACTCGACCGAGGCGGCGAGCTTGATGTCGCCGTCGCCGGCATAGCCGGTGAGGTCCGCCGTGGCGAGGGTGAGGATCGGGCGCAGCCGCTTGCCGCCGGACGAGATGAGGTGCTGGGCGACCTCGGGAATCATCGTCACGTCCGAACCCGTGCGCGACAGTATGAGCGCGTTCACCCGCTCCATGTCGGCGCGCACGAGGGTGAGAATGCCCTCCAGCGACGGCTCGGCATCGATCTCGGCGGCGGGGTCGAACGGCAGGACGACGGCCACGGGCGGCTTCCCTCACTAAAACACTTCAGACGTGGACATCGCCCCCACGACATCCCCCGGCGGCTGGACCGCAGCCCTCTCATAGCCCAGTCGGAAGGCAAGCGAAAGTTGAACCGGCTCCTCCACGGATGCCCCATCGACAACCGCCCGACGGAAGGCTTGCCCTCCTGCCCGGTTCCTGCGCCAATGCCGCGATGCGTCCCCTTGTGCTGACCAACGATCTGATCCTGCTCAACGCCATCGAGGCGCTGCTCACCAGCGCCGGCATCGGCCATGTGGTGCTCGACCAGCACATGAGCGCGCTGGAAGGCTCGATCGGCCTGCTGCCACGCCGGCTGCTGGTGGAGGAGGAGCGCTATCGGGCGGCGCGGGCGCTGCTGTCGGAAGCTGGCTTCGGCCATGCCCTCGCTGTCGAGTGATTCCGCGGAGCCGCGCCCGTGAGCCTGCCGACATCACCGGAAGAGACCACGGACGACGCCCTGCTCGGCGGCAGGCTGCGGCTGCTGCAGCCCGCGCGCGGCCACCGCGCGGGGCATGACGCGCTATTGCTCGCCGCCACCGTGCCGGACGATGCCCGCCATGCCGTCGACCTCGGCGCCGGGGTCGGTGCGGCGGGGCTGGCGGCCGCCATCCGCCTGCCGGCGGCGCGGGTGACGCTGGTGGAGATCGACCCCGCCACGGCGACGCTCGCCGCGCGCAACGCCGCCCGGCAGACACCGGACATGAGCGGGCGGATCGCGGTGGTCACCGCCGATATCGCGACGCTGGCCCGCCCGGCGGGCCCCGAGCTGCCGGCGGCCCGCGCGGCCGATGTCGTGCTGGCCAACCCGCCCTTCAACGACCCCGCCCGCCACCGGGTCTCCCCGCTCGCGGACAAGGCGCGCGCCCACGCCATTCCCGATGCCGGTATGGACGCGTGGATCAAGGCCGCCGAGCGGCTGCTGGAGGCGGGCGGGCGGCTGCGGCTCATTCACCGCCCGGAGGCGCTGGAGGCGCTGCTGGCGGCGCTTAAAGGACGTTTCGGTGCCGTATCGATCCTGCCGGTGCATCCGGCTCCGGGAGCGCCGGCGATCCGGCTGCTGGTCGGGGCGATCAAGGGGCGGCGCACCCCGCCCCGGCTTGTGCCCGGCCTCGTCCTCGCCGGTGCGGATGGCCGGCCTTCACCTGAGGCCGAACGCCTGTTGCGGGGCGGCGAGGGGCTGGCGCTGGAATAAGTTGCCGTTCGGACAAGCGCTCGCTTGAGCGAAGCGTGGTGCGGCCCTATGTCTTTCACCATGGCAAACAACAGCTTCCTCGACACGCTCCGCCGCCGGCTCCGCCCCATTCTGCCCGCGCGGCTGCGCGGCGACACCGCGATCGTGCCGGTGCTGCGCCTGCACGGCGCCATCGGCATGAACTCGCCACTGCGCCCCGGCCTCACCTTCGCCGGCGTCGCCAAGGCCCTGGACCGCGCCTTCGCAGTCAAGGGCGCAAAGGCGGTGGCGCTGGTGATCAATTCGCCGGGCGGCTCGCCGGTACAGTCCCACCTCATCTATCGCCGCATCCGGCTGCTGGCGCAGGAGAAGAACATCCCGGTCATCGCCTTCGTCGAGGATGTCGCGGCCTCGGGCGGCTACATGCTGGCCTGCGCGGCGGACGAGGTGGTCGCCGATACGTTTTCGATCATCGGCTCGATCGGGGTGGTCAGCGCCGGCTTCGGCTTCGACCGCGCCATCGACAAGCTCGGCATCGACCGGCGGGTCTATACCGCCGGGGTGAGCAAGGTGATCCTCGATCCGTTCCAGCCGGAAAAGCCCGAAGATGTCGAGCGGCTCAAGGCGCTGCAGAAGGACGTGCATGACGGCTTTATCGGCCTCGTGAAGGAGCGGCGCGGCGATGTGCTGTCCAGCCCTGATGACGCCCTATTTTCCGGCGAGTTCTGGGTGGCGCCGCAGGCGCTGGAGCTGGGGCTGATCGACGCCATCGGCGATCTGCGCTCCTTCCTGAAGGCGCGCTATGGCGAGAAGGTCTCGACGCCGCTGATCCAGTCCGGCGGGGGCCTGTTCGGCCGGCGCACGCCGGGTGTTTCCGGCGCTGTCGCGCCCGAGGCCGCCGCGATCGGCGCCGGCTTCGCCGAGCAGGTGCTGAGCACGGCGGAAGAACGCGCACTATGGAGCCGCTTCGGGCTCTGAGCGGGCCGAAGCGAGAGCGGGGAGCGACCATGCCGCCTGTGTTCGTTCTGGCGATCGGCGCGATCGGCGCCGCTGCGCTGGTCAAGCTGCTGGCCAAGGAATCGCGACGCGTGAACGAGGAACTCGACGCCACGCGCCGCGACCTCGACGCCCGCGCGCCGGACCCGCACCGCACGTTACGCCGCGACCCGGCGACCGGCGAATACCGCCCGCTCGACCATTGAGCGCAGGGCGTTCCTTGGAAGACCTATAGACTAGAGGCGTGACAACTCCTCTTTTCCATAGGCATTGCCTATCATTACCGCGAATTCACTTTGTACGCCGCAGCTTGCGCCTTATCCCTTGTGGTGGAACGGGATAGGCGGGAACGCGATGTTGCAGAGGTCCGAAACGAGCCGGGAAAGTCAGGCCAGCGGCGAGGCGCATGTGGTGCGGCGCCGCAAGCGTCGCGGCTGGCCGCTTCTGGTCGGCGCGCTAGTCCTCGCGGGCGGCGCGGGCGGCTATTACTACTACGCCCGACAGGAAGCGGCCACCACGGCCCAGCCCGCGCTGCAGACCGCCCCGGTCACGCTCGGCGACATCGAGACCAGCGTCACCGCCATCGCCAAGATGCAGCCCAAGACCTATGTCGATGTCGGCACCCAGGTGTCCGGCCAGCTCCGCACCATCATTCCCGATGTCGGCGCGCTGGTGAAGAAGGGCGAGCTGCTCGCCGAGATCGATCCCACCGTCTACCAGACCCGCGTCGCCGGCGACCGCGCCAGCCTCGACAATCTGCGCGCCCAGCTCGCCCAGGCGCAGGCCCAGCTCGTGCTGGACAGGCTGCGCGAGGAGCGCGCGCAGGAGCTGCTGGCCAAGCAGAGCGGCAGCAAGGACGCGGCCGACGCCGCCATCGCCACCGCCCGCATCAGCGAGGCCAAGATCGACGCGCTGAAAGCGCAGATCGCCCAGACCCAGGCGACGCTGGACGGCGACCTCGCCAATCTCGGCTACACCAAGATCTACGCCCCGATCGACGGCACGGTGGTCTCGATCACCGCGCGCGAGGGCGGCACGCTGAATGCCAACCAGTCCGCCCCGATCGTGCTGCGCATCGCCGACCTGCAGACCATGACCGTCACGGCGCAGGTGGCGGAGGGCGACATTCCCCGCATCAAGGTCGGCACGCCGGCCTATTTCTCGACGCTCGGCCTGCCGGACCGGCGCTGGAACGGCACGGTGCGCCAGATCGAGCCGACGCCGACCATCGTCAACGACGTGGTGCTCTACAACGTGCTCATCGACGTGCCGAACGACGACCTCACCCTGATGACCGACATGACGGCGCAGGTGTTCTTCCGGCTCGGCGAGGCGAAGGACGTGCCGCTGGTGCCGACGCCGGCCCTGCGCACGCGCCGCGACGGCAGCCACAGCGTGCGCGTGATGACGCCCAAGGGGCCGGAGGAGCGCACGGTGAAGACCGGCCTGTCGAACCGGACGGTGACGCAGGTGGTCGAGGGCCTCGCCCCCGGCGATGTGGTGGTGACCGGCGCGGGCGCGGCCCCGCGTCCCGCCGGGCAACAGCGCCCGGCCATGCCGCCGCGGCTCTAGGGGAACGCGCCGATGAACGTCATTGCCGGCCGCACCGCCGACAGCGCGAGAATCGATCCGGCGCCGGCAGACGCCCCGCGCGGCGAGACCGGCCAGCCGATCATCGAGCTGGTCGACGTCAGCCGCATCTATCCGAACGGCGAGACCGTGGTGCGCGCGCTCGACCGCGTCTCGCTCGCCATCCATCCTGGCGAGTTCATCGCCATCATGGGTCAGTCCGGCTCCGGCAAGTCGACGCTGATGAACATTGTCGGCTGCCTCGACCGCGCCTCGTCCGGCAGCTATCGCGTCGCCGGCGTCGATGTCGAGGAGCTGGACGCGGACGCGCTGGCGGAACTGCGCTGCTCCACCTTTGGCTTCGTGTTCCAGCGCTACAACCTGCTGCCCAGCCTCACCGCCGCCGAGAATGTCGCGATACCGGCGATCTATGCCGGCACGCCGCAGGAGGAGCGCACGGAGCGCGCCCATCGCCTGCTCGCCCGGCTCGGCCTTGGCGAGCGCACCGAGCACCGGCCGAGCCAGCTTTCCGGCGGCCAGCAGCAGCGCGTCTCCATCGCCCGCGCCCTGATGAACCGTGCGCCCGTGATCCTCGCCGACGAGCCCACGGGCGCGCTGGATTCGCGCTCCGGCGAGGATGTGCTGGCGCTGCTCACCGAGCTGAACGCGGAAGGCCACACCGTCATCCTCATCACCCATGATGCCGATGTCGCCGCCCACGCCCGGCGCATCGTGCGCTTCCAGGACGGGCGCATCGTCTCGGATGAACGCCGGGAAGCGGACCCGGAGCGGGCGCCGCTGCCGGCCCATGGCCATGCGCGGCGCGGCCGCTTCGCCCGCTTCGTGCCGGACCTCGCGGAGGCCGTGCGCATGGCCTTCGCCTCGATGCACGCCAACATCTTCCGCACCGCGCTGACACTGCTCGGCATCGTCATCGGCGTCGCTTCGGTCATCACCATGCTGGCGGTCGGCGACGGCGGAAAGGCGAGCGTGCTAGAGCGCATCTCGCAGATGGGCACCAACCTGCTGATCGTGCGCCCCGGCGCGGCGGGCATCCGCTCCTCCGGCGACAATGCCACGCTGCTGCCGGAGGATTCCGACGCGCTGGGCGCCGTGCCGGGGCTGAGCGCGGTGGCGCCGGAGCGCTCTGGCCGCGCCACGCTGCGCTTCGGCTCGCAGGATTATTACACCCAGGTCGTCGGCACCAATGCCGACTATCTCGGCGCCCGCGACTGGCCGATCGCCCGCGGGGTGATGTTCACCGGCGAGGACGTGCGGGCCTATGCCCCGGTCGTGGTGCTGGGGCAGACCGTGGTGAACAACCTGTTCGGCGATTCCGACCCGATCGGCCAATATGTGCTGATCAAGAACGTGCCCTATGAGGTGATCGGGATCCTCTCCCCGCGCGGCGCCAATGCCTTCGGGCAGGACCAGGACGACACGGTGCTGGTTCCGCTGTCCACCAGCTTCATGCGGGTGTTCGGCCGGCGCTTCCTCGGCTCGATCACCGTGAAGGTGGAGAATGCCGACGACATTCCCACTGCTGAGGCCGCGATCACCCGCATCATCACCGAGCGGCACCAGACCGAGGATTTCCAGGTGCGCAACACCTCGCAATTCCTGGAGACCGCGATGGCGACGCAGGACACGCTGACGCTGGTGCTGGGCTGCGTCGCCGCCATCTCGCTGCTGGTCGCCGGCATCGGCGTGATGAACATCATGCTGGTGAGCGTGACCGAGCGCACCCGCGAAATCGGCATCCGCATGGCCACCGGCGCGCGCATGAGCAACATCATGCTGCAGTTCAACACCGAGGCGCTGGTGGTGTGCGGCGTCGGCGGCGCGGTGGGCGTCGCGCTCGGCATCGGTGCCGCGCTGGGGCTGGAGGCTATGGGCGCGAACATCCTGCTCTCGCTGATGCCGCCGCTGCTCGCCTTTGGCTGCGCCTTCCTCACCGGCCTCGTCTTCGGCTACCTGCCCGCCCGCAAGGCCGCCGGCATGGACCCGGTGACGGCGCTCGCCTACGAGTAGCGCCCGCCCCCTTGTCCCGCGCCGCGCGAACGGTTAGGCCGGGGGCGCATGATGACGCGCGCGGAGGCTTATCAATGAACGTTCTTCTGCTGGGCTCGGGCGGCCGCGAGCATGCGCTCGCCTGGAAGCTGGCGCAGAGCCCGCTGATGGAGACCTTCATCGCCGTGCCGGGAAATCCCGGCATCGCGGAATTCGCCCGCTGCATCGACACCATTCCGCTCACCGACCATGACGCCCTCGTCACGCTGTGCGGGGCGGAGAACATCGACCTCGTGGTGGTCGGCCCGGAGGCGCCGCTGGTGGACGGCATCGCCGACCGGCTGATCTCCGAAGGCATCGCCGTGTTCGGCCCGCGCCGCGTCGCCGCCCAGCTCGAAGGCTCCAAGCTGTTCACCAAGGAGCTGTGCAAGTCGCACGGCATCCCCACCGCCGCCTTCGGCCGCTTCTCCGACGCCGAAGCCGCCCGCGCCTTCGTGCGCCGCCACGGCGCGCCGATCGTGCTCAAGGCCGACGGGCTGATGGCCGGCAAGGGCGTGATCGTCGCCATGACCCTCGAAGAGGCGCTCAGCGGCATCGACGAGGTGTTCGCCATGGATGGCGGCGCGTTCGGCACCGAAATCCTGATCGAGGAATTCCTTGAGGGCGAGGAGGTCAGCTTCTTCTGCCTGGTCGACGGCGAGACCGTGCTGCCCTTCGGCTCGGCACAGGACCACAAGCGCGCCTTCGACGGCGACCAGGGCCCCAATACCGGCGGCATGGGCGCCTATTCCCCCGCTCCGGTGTTCACGCCTGAGATGGAGCGCCGCACGCTCCACGAGATCGTCAAGCCGACCGCCCGCGCGCTCGCCGACGCCGACAGCGCCTATCGCGGCATCCTGTTCGCCGGGCTGATGATCACCGCCAAGGGCCCGCAGCTGATCGAATACAATGTCCGCTTCGGCGATCCCGAGTGCCAGGTGCTGTTGCTCCGGCTCGAAGGGGACCTGCTGCCGCTGCTTCACGCCACCGCCACCGGCCGGCTGGAGGACCACGACATCGCGCTCAAGCCCGAGGCGGCGATCACCGTGGTCATGGCCGCGAAGGGCTACCCCGGCAGCTACGGCAAGGGCTCGGTGATTTCCGGGCTGGACGCCGCCGGGTCGATCCCGGGCGTGCATGTGTTCCATGCCGGCACCGCGCGGCGCGACGGCGCGATCGTCGCCAATGGCGGACGTGTTCTCAATGTCACCGCCATCGGCTCCAATGTTGCCGAGGCCCGCGAACGCGCCTATGACGCGGTGGCGCGCATCGACTGGCCGGAAGGCTTCTGCCGCAGCGACATTGCGTGGCGCGCGCTGGGCTGACGCGGCTTCCGCCGGTATTCGACCATAAGGCGCGCGCACAAATGCCGCATGAGCGTGGCAGGGATGTCGGCATGGACGATCAGGCGATGAAGCCGCGCGCGCGGCACGGCGGCGACCACGGCCCGGCACATGCCGCGGGCGATCACGGCGACGACCGGCATCCGGCCGCGCCCGAGCCCACGCCGCGCCCTCCCGGCGGACCGAGCATCGGTGTCGCCCTCGGCTCGGGCGGCGCGCGCGGGCTCTCGCATATCCTCGTGCTGGAAGCGCTGGACGAACTCGGCATCCGCCCGGTGGCGATCTCCGGCACCTCGATCGGCGCGCTGGTCGGCGCGGTCTACTGCGCCGGCATGCCGGGCCGCGACATCCGCCATCTCGCGCTCGCCCTGCTGCGCAACCGCCGCGAGACGATGGGGCGCCTGCTCACCGCGCGGGTCGGCCGGATCAAGGACCTGTTCGGCGGCCTCGGCAATCCGGTGCTGATCGACGCCGAGCGCTTCGTCGACGCCTTCCTGCCGGAGATGGTGCCTCAGACTTTCGAGGAACTTGGCATCCCGCTCCAGGTGGTGGCGACCGATTACTGGGGCCGCTGCGAGCGCATCCTGCACCATGGCGCGATCCGCCCGGCGGTCGGTGCCTCGCTCGCCATTCCCGGCCTGATCCGCCCGGTGACGCTGGGCGGGCACACGCTGGTCGATGGCGGGGCGGTCAACCCGCTGCCCTTCGACCTGTTGCGCAACAAGGCCGACATCGTGATCGCGGTCGACATCACCGGCGGGCACAATGGCGAGACGCGCGGCCTTCCCGGCCCGTTCGACGCCATGTTCGCGACGCTGCAGATCATGGCGTCGTCCATCGTGGCGGAAAAGCTGAAGGCCGGGGCGCCGGACGTGCTGATCCGGCCCAATGTCGACGCCTTCCGCGTGCTGGAATTCTTCCGCGCCACCGCCGTCCTGAAAGCCGCCGAGCCGGTGAAGGACGAGGTGAAGCGCCGGCTGGAGGCGGTGCTGGGTTAGCGCCGGCCTGCGAAAAACGCCTTCAGCAGCTCCGCCGCCTCGCTCTCGCGAAAGCCGCCATAAATGTCCGGCCGGTGATGGCAGGTGGCCTGCGCGAAAAAACGCACGCCGCTCTCCACCGCTCCGCCCTTGGGATCGGCCGCGCCGTAATAGACCCGGCGCAGCCGCGCCCAGGCGATGGCGCCCGCGCACATGGTGCAGGGCTCCAGCGTGACGTAGAGATCGCAATCGGAAAGCCGGTCGGTGCCGAGGGCGGCGGCGGCCGCGCGGATCACCAGCATCTCGGCATGGGCGGTGGGATCGGCCTGCTCGCGGGTGCGGTTGCCGTCGGCGGCGAGGATCGCGCCGCCCCGCACCAGCACCGCGCCGACCGGAACCTCGCCCCGCGCGGCGGCCTTTTCCGCCTCCTCAAGCGCCCGGCCCATGAAATCCGGCCGCTCGCCGGCAACGCTCGCTGGTGTTTGTTGCGTCAAGTGCTCGCCTCGTACCGCCGGACATGATAGCACCGCGACCCAAACCGGATTGACCCCATGCCGAAAAAAGCCCCGCCCCGCAAGGATCACAACAAGGTGCCGCGCGCCCCGCGCGAGATCGCGCCGCTCGAACCGCGCGAGGCCGAGCGCGTCGCCAAGGTCGTCGCCCGCGCCGGGCTCGGCTCGCGCCGCGAGGTCGAGGAGTGGATCGCGGCCGGGCGGGTCGCGGTGAATGGCGAGGTGCTGGAAAGCCCCGCCCGCACCGTGACGCGCGACGACCTCATCGAGGTCGACGGCACGCCGATCCCGGCCAAGGAGCGCACGCGGCTGTTCCTCTACCACAAGCCCAAGGGCGTGGTGACCACCAATTTCGACCCGGAAGGCCGCGCCACCCTGTTCGAGATCCTGCCGCCCGGCCTGCCGCGCCTGGTCTCGGTCGGCCGGCTCGACCTCAATACCGAAGGGCTGATCCTGCTCACCAATGATGGCGGGCTCTCGCGCGTGCTGGAACTGCCGGAAACCGGCTGGCTGCGCCGCTACCGCGTGCGCGCCAAGGGCGACATCACCCAGGACAAGCTCGACGCCCTCATCAAGGGCGTGACGGTCGACGGCGTGCATTACGGGCCGATCGAGGCCGCGCTCGACCGCGTGCAGGGCGCCAATGTGTGGCTGACGCTGGCGCTGCGCGAGGGCAAGAACCGCGAAGTCCGCAACGTGCTGGGCTCGCTCGGCCTCGATGTGAACCGGCTGATTCGCCTGTCCTACGGCCCGTTCCAGCTCGGCGAAATCGCTCAGGGCGCGGTCGAGGAAGTGCGCACCCGCGTGCTCGCCGACCAGCTCGGCCCGGAGCTTTCGGCCGCCGCCGGCGCGGATTTCGAGGGCCCGGTGTTCAGCTATGACGAGCCGGACGAGGACAAGGCCGCGCGCGCCGGCAAGGCGGGCACCAAGCCTGCCGCCAAGGGCCCGCGCTATGCCAAGCCCGAAGGCGGTGAGGATCGCCATCGCCGCCGGCCGATCGACCTTGAGGAAACCGCCGAGCGCAGCGTGACCTCGGGTCTCGTCGCCGACCGCAAGGGCCGCAAGGTGCTGGTGCAGCGCGTGCGTTCCACCGAAGTTGTGGCGGAAGAACGTCCGGCCCGCCCGCTGCGCGAGCGCGAGCGCCGGGAGGAGGAGCAGGAAGCCAAACGCGCCCGCCCCGAGCGCGCGCCCCGCAAGGGCGGCGAGAGCACCTTCCGCAAGCGCCCGGACGGCGAGCGTCCCGCGCGTCGCGAACGTCCCGAAGGTGACCGCCCCGAGCGGCCGTTCCGCGAGCGTACCCCGCGCCCGGAGGGCGAGCGTTCGGAGCGCCCGTTCCGTTCCCGCCCCGAAGGCGAGCGCGGTTTTCGTCCGCGCGGCGATGGCGAGCGTCCCGCGCGTCGCGAGCGCCCCGAAGGTGACCGTCCCGAGCGGCCGTTCCGCGAGCGTGCCCCGCGCCCGGAGGGTGAGCGTGCCGAGCGTCCGTTCCGCTCCCGCCCCGATGGCGAGCGTGGTTTTCGTCCGCGCGGCGATGGCGAGCGTCCCGCGCGTCGCGAGCGCCCCGAGGGTGACCGCCCCGAGCGGCCGTTCCGCGAGCGCACCCCGCGCCCGGAGGGTGAGCGTTCGGAGCGCCCGTTCCGTTCCCGCCCCGAAGGCGAGCGCGGCTTTCGTCCGCGCGGCGATGGCGAGCGGGCTCCCCGCCGCGAGCGTCCCGAGGGCGATCGTCCCGAGCGGCCGTTCCGCGAGCGTGGCCCGCGCCCGGAAGGCGGGCGCTCGTTCCGGGGCGAATCCGGCGACCGGCCCTATAGCGGCCGGGTGAAGTCCGAAGGCGCGTTCCGCGAGCGGCCGATGGGTGGCAAGACCGGTTCGCGCCCGCCCCGCGACGACGAGGGTGCCGAGCGCCCGCGCAGCGCGGGCCGGCCTGCGGGCAAGAGCTTTGGGGCCAAGAACTTTGGCGGCAAGAGCTTTGGCGGCAAGCCCGGTGCCTCGCGCCCGGGAGGCAAGCCTGCGGGAGGAAAGCCCTCCAGCGGAAAGCCCGGCGGGCGCCCCTCCGGCGGCAAACCTTCCGGCAAGCGGCCGCCGCGCGGCTGAGGCGGATCTGAACGATGCGCATCGTCGGCGGACGCTTCAAGGGGCGCCCCCTCAAGAGCCCCTCCTCCAACGCCACGCGCCCGACCACGGACCGGCTGCGCGAGGCGCTGTTCAACGTGCTCGCCCATGCCTATGGCGATGCGGCGGACGGCGCCAAGGTGCTGGATCTGTTCGCCGGCACCGGCGCGCTCGGCATCGAGGCGCTCTCGCGCGGGGCGGCCTTCGCCCTGTTCGTGGAGGACGCGACGGAGCCCCGCGCCCTCATCCGCGCCAATGTCGAGGCGCTCGGGCTGGGCGGCTGCACCCGCATCTTCCGCCGCGACGCCACCAAGCTCGGCCCGACCGCCGGCGGCGAGCGCTACAGCCTCGTGTTCTGCGATCCGCCGTATGGCAAGGGCCTCGGCGAGAAGGCGCTCGCCGGCGCGCTGGCCGGAGGCTGGCTGGCGCCGGAGGCGCTGGTGATCGTCGAGGAGGCGGTGGACGCGGCCTTCGCTGCGCCCGAGGGCTTCACGGAAATCGAGCGCCGGCGCTACGACGCGACCGAAATCGTGTTCCTGCGCGCGGCGGGCTAAAAATCAGCCAACCTCTTCCACCGCCGCGATCATCCGCGCCAGATCTTCCGGCCGCGACAGGCGGTGATCGCCGTCCTTGATCAGGGTCAGCACCACATCGTCCTCGGCGAGGCAGGTGACGAGGCGCAGCGCGTGGCGCCACGGCACGTCGGCATCGGCCACGCCCTGAAGGATGCGCACCGGGCAGCCGACCGAGAACGGCGCACCGAGCACGAGGTTCTGCCGCCCATCCTCGATCAGCGCGCGGGTGATCGGCTGCGCGGCGCCGTATTCGGACGGGCGCAGCCACTTGCCGTCATGAAGAATGGCGGCGCGCACGTCGTCGGGCATCGCCTTCCACATCAGCTCCTCGGTGAAGTCCGGCGCCGGCGCCAGCAGAACGAGCCCCCGGAGCCGGTGGCTCTCGCCGCGCGCCGCGAGCGCGCGCGCCAGCAGCAGCGCCACCCAGCCGCCCATGGAGGAGCCGACCACGATCTGCGGGCCGGAGGTGAAGACCTCGAACACCGCCAGCGCCTCGGCCGCCCAACGCGAAATGGTGCCCTGCTCGAAGGCGCCGCCGGATTCGCCATGGCCGGAATAATCGAAGCGCACCACCTGCCGGCCGCCGGCCTCGCCCCACTGCGCCAGATGCTGCGCCTTGGTGCCCTTCATGTCGGAGAGAAAGCCCCCGCACCACACGACGCCCGGCGCCGCCTCCGTCGAGACACCCGGCGTCACGCGCACGGCGATCCGCCGCTCCTCCTCACCCACTGAGAGGAATTGCGGCTCGGAGGCGGGGATTTCAGCGTTCATCGCGGCACGTCCTTACTGGCATAATGTCGACGCAAGCCGCCGATGCGCCTTGCGATTCGAGAAAAGCGACCCATTTTCACTACAGCTTGATACCCCACGCGGCCAGAGCGCGGCGACCCTATCGCCGCCCGAGCGTTTTTAACGTCGTTCCGACGCGATTTCCCTTGCGTAACGCCGTTGACTTCTGCCGGGTTTGTCACGATGTTCTGCGACCGTTTTACACGCGCGCAAGCATGCCGGCCGGCAAATCTCTGGGTGCGGTGGAACGAGCAGAGCGAAACGGCAGAGGAGAAGACCGCCATTCGTCGCCCCATGAGACCCGTCGCGCCGGAAAAGGAAGGCCCGCGCGTCAACGAAGATATCCGCATCCGCGAAGTTCAGCTGATCGACCAGGACGGCCAGAACCGTGGTGTCGTGCCGACGCGCGATGCCATTGTCATGGCGCAGGAAGCTGGCCTCGACTTGGTCGAGATCGCTCCGAATTCCGTGCCGCCGGTCTGCAAGATTCTCGACTATGGCCGCTTCAAGTACCAGAACCAGAAGAAGGCCAACGAGGCGCGCAAGCGCCAGCACGTGGTCGAGATCAAGGAAATCAAGCTGCGCCCCGGCATCGACACGCATGACTACGACGTGAAGATGAAAGCCATCCACCGCTTCTTCGAGGAAGGCGACAAGGTGAAGGTCACCCTGCGCTTCCGCGGCCGCGAGATGGCGCATCAGGAGCTCGGCTACAAGCTGCTCAACAAGGTCAAGGAAGAGCTGGCCACCCTCGCCAAGGTCGAATCCGAGCCGCAGCTCGAAGGCCGGCAGATGGTCATGATCCTTGCGCCGCGCTGAGCCCGCCACGTCATCCCGGAATGGCCGCGAGGCCATCTCCGGGATCGTGCGCTGATCATCTTAAGGCGATCCCGGCTCGATGCGTCGCTGCGGCCGGGATGACCTCACAAGGCCCGGCTTCCGCCTATTCCGGCACGCTGCCATTCTCGCCGAGAACCGCGCCCGCCAGATAGAGCGAGCCGCAGATCAGCACGCGTGGCGCCGGCCCGACCGGCACCGTCCCCAGCCCTTCCAGCGCCGCACCCACGCTGCTCGCCACCGAGGCGTTCAGCCCGTGCGCGCGCGCGGCCGCCGCCACGGCTTCCGGCGGCTGGCCCTTGTGCTCGCCCGGCACCGGCACCGCGATCACCTCGCGCGCCAGCCCGGCGAAGGGGGCGAGGAAGGCGGACGAATCCTTGCTGCCCAGCATGCCGACCACCAGCACCAGCGGGCGCGGCGCGCGATCCTCGATATCGGCCAGCGCGCCGGCCAGCGCCTGGCCGCCGGCCGCGTTGTGGCCGCCATCCAGCCAGATATCCGCGCCCTCGGGCGCGCGCAGCGTGAGCGGGCCATGGCCGAGGCGCTGCAGCCGCGCCGGCCATTCCGCCGCGCGCACGCCCTGCTCGAAGGCCGATACCGGCAGCTTGAGCCCGGCGACCCGCAGCGCGGCGACCGCCAGACCGGCATTTTCGATCTGGTGCGGGCCGACGAGGCGCGGACGGGGCAGGTCGACAAGCCCGTCCTCGTCGGCGACGATGAGGCGCCCGCCTTCCTCATAGGCTTGATACTGCTCGCCGGCGACGTGCAGCGGGGCGCGCAGCCGCGCCGCCTGCCGCTCGATCACCGCCAGCGCCTCGGGAAGCTGCCGGCCGACGATCACCGGCACGCCGCGCTTGATGATGCCGGCCTTCTCACCCGCGATCTCGGCGATGGTCTCGCCGAGGAAATCGACGTGATCGATCGAGACCGGGGTGATGACGCTCGCCAGCGGGCTCTCCACCACATTGGTGGCGTCGAGCCGCCCGCCGAGCCCGACCTCCAGCAGCAGGATGTCCGCCGGCACTTCGGAAAACAGCAGGAAGGCGGCGGCTGTGGTGATCTCGAAGAAGGTGATCGGCTCGCCGTCATTGGCGCTCTCGGCGCGCGCCAGCGCCTCGCCCAGCGCCTCGTCGCTCACCAGACGGCCGTCAAGCCGGATGCGCTCGTTGAACCGCACCAGATGCGGAGAGGTGTAGACATGCACGCGCCGCCCGGAAGCCTCCAGCACCGCGCGCATGAAGGCGACGGTGGAGCCCTTGCCATTGGTGCCGGCGACCTGGATCACCGGCGGCAGCCGGCGCTCGGGATGGCCAAGCCGCTCCAGCAGCCGCCACATGCGGTCCAGCGACAGGTCGATCAGCTTGGGATGCAGCGCCAGCAGGCGCTCGAACAGCGCGTCGACGCGCGCATCGACCTGCGGGCGTCCCCTCAGCCCCGAACCATACGGGCCGGAGGGGAAAGCGGCGGGCAAGGCGGAAGCCATGGCCGCGGCCTCAGGCCACGGGAACGACGGGCGGCAGCGGCGCCTCGGACGCGGGCACCGCCTCGGCGTCCGCGGGCTTGGCCTCGGAGGTCTTGGCCTCGGACGTCTTCGCCTCAAGGGCGCGCGGCTCGGAAGACTTGGCCTTGGCCTCGCCCGGCGCGGGCGCCCGCATCAGCAGGTGGCTCAGCCGCGAAAGCGTCGCGCGCATCTCGTGGCGATGCACCACGAGGTCGACCATGCCGTGGTCGCGCAGATATTCGGCGCGCTGGAAGCCCTCGGGCAGCTTCTCGCGGATGGTCTGCTCGATGACGCGCGGACCGGCGAAGCAGATCAAGGCGCCCGGCTCGGCAATGTGGATGTCGCCCAGCATGGCGTAGGAGGCGGTGATGCCGCCGGTGGTCGGGTTGGTCAGCACCACGATATAGGGCAGGCGCGCCTCGCGCAGCGCGTGCACCGCGCAGGTGGTGCGCGGCATCTGCATCAGCGAGAGGATGCCTTCCTGCATGCGCATGCCGCCGCCGCAGGCGAACATGATGAACGGCGTGCCGCGCGAGACGGCGGTCTCCATGCCGGTGACGATCGCCTCGCCCGCCGCCATGCCGAGCGAGCCGCCCATGAAGCCGAAATCCTGCACCGCGATGGTGACCGGCAGGCCATCGAGCTTGCCGAAGCCGACCTTCACCGCGTCCTGCGCGCCGGTCTTGGCGCGGGCGTCCTTGAGGCGGTCGGTGTAGCGCTTCTCGTCGCGGAACTTGAGCGGATCGGGCACCACCGAGGGCAGCGCCACGTCGTACCACTTGCCGCCGTCGAACAGCGAACGCAGCCGCGCCGTCGGGTCCATGCGCATGTGGAAGCCGGAGCCGGGAACCACGAACAGATTGGCTTCCAGATCCTTGTGGAACACCATCTGCCCGGTTTCGGGACATTTCACCCAGAGATTTTCCGGCACTTCCCGGCGGTTCAGGAAGCTGCTGATCTTCGGGCGAACGACGTTGGTGATCCAGTTCAACGGGCTAGCTCCGGCTAAGGGGTCGCGGCGGCACCGGAAGGGCTCTCCCGGACGCGCCGCCGCATCATCTAATGCGCGAGATGGGCGATGAAAAGGCGTGGCGCGTTATTCGGCGGCGGCGCGGCGCGCGCCCCGCACCGCCTGCGCCAGTTCGCCCACCAGCGCGGTCACGGCCGGAACCGTCGCCGGCGTCGCGGTATCGCCCTCGCCGAGCGTGGCGCGCAGCGCGTCGATCAACGCCGAGCCGACCACCACGCCATCAGCCCCGCCGGCGATCTCGGCGGCCTGCGCCGGGGTCTTCACCCCGAAGCCGACAGCGACCGGCAGGGTGGTGTGGCGCTTGATGCGTGCCACCGCCTGCTTCACGCGGTCGGCGTCCGGCGTCGCGGCGCCGGTGATGCCGGCGATCGAGACGTAGTAGACGAAGCCTGCCGTGTTCGCGAGCACGGCCGGCAGGCGCTTGTCGTCGGTCGTCGGGGTGGCGAGGCGGATGAAGGCGAGCCCGGCCTTGAGCGCGGGCAGGCACAGTTCGTCGTCCTCTTCCGGCGGCAGGTCGACCACCACCAGACCGTCGACGCCGGCCTCCTTCGCGTCCTTGAGGAAGCGGTCGACGCCGTAAATGTAGACCGGGTTGTAATAGCCCATCAGCACCAGCGGCGTGGTGGCGTCGTCCTTGCGGAATTCGCGCACCATCTCGATGGTCTTCGCCAGCGTCTGCCCGGCTTTGAGCGCGCGCAGGCCGGCGGCCTGGATCGCCGGGCCATCGGCCATCGGGTCGGTGAACGGCACGCCGAGCTCGATGATGTCGGCCCCGGCCGCGGGCAGCGCCTTGAGCAGCGCCAGCGAGGTCTCGCGGTCCGGGTCGCCGGCGGTGATGAAGGTGACGAGCGCGGCGCGGCCTTCCGCGGCGCAGGCCTTGAAGCGCGCTTCGAAACGCGGGCTCATATCTTGGTCCCCAGAATCTCCGCCACCTGCGGAATGTCCTTGTCGCCACGGCCGGAGAGATTGACCACCATCAGATGGTCCTTCGGCAGGGTCGGCGCGAGTTCGATCACCTTGGCGAGCGCATGGGCCGGCTCCAGCGCCGGGATGATGCCCTCCAGCTTCGAGACCAGCTGGAACGCGGCCAATGCCTCGTCGTCGGTCGCGGAGATGTAGGTGGCGCGGCCGGTGTCGTGCAGCCAGCTGTGCTCCGGCCCGATGCCGGGATAGTCGAGACCCGCCGAGATGGAATGGGCCTCGGCGATCTGGCCGTCACCGTCCATGAGCAGGTAGGTGCGGTTGCCGTGCAGAACGCCCGGGCGCCCGCCGGTGAGCGAGGCGGCATGCTGGCCGGACGGAATGCCGTGGCCGGCGGCCTCGACACCCCAGATCTTCACCGACGGATCGTCGAGGAAGGGATGGAACAGGCCCATGGCGTTGGAGCCGCCGCCGATGCAGGCGATCAGGCTGTCCGGCAGACGGCCCTCGGCCTCCAGCATCTGCTCGCGGGTTTCCTTGCCGATGATCGACTGGAAATCCCGGACCATGGCCGGATAGGGATGCGGGCCGGCGACGGTGCCGATGCAGTAGAACGTGTCGTGCACATTGGTCACCCAGTCGCGCAGCGCCTCGTTCATGGCGTCCTTCAGCGTGCTGGAGCCGGACTTCACCGGAACCACCTCGGCGCCCAGCATCTTCATGCGGAACACGTTGGGCGCCTGCCGGGCGACATCGACCGCGCCCATATAGACCACGCATTTCAGCCCGTAGCGCGCGCAGAGCGTGGCGGTGGCGACGCCGTGCTGGCCCGCGCCGGTCTCGGCGATGATGCGCGGCTTGCCCATGCGGCGGGCGAGCAGGATCTGGCCCAGCACGTTGTTCACCTTGTGCGAACCCGTGTGGTTCAGTTCCTCGCGCTTGAAATAGATCTTGGCGCCGCCATCGCGGCCCTCGGCCGCGGCAACTCCACGAAGATGCTCGGTGAAGCGCTCGGCGAAATAGAGCGGGCTCGGCCGGCCGACATAATGCTTCAGCCCGGCCTCCATCTCCGCCTTGTAGGCGGGATCGGCCTTGGCGGCCTCATAGGCGGTCTGCAGATCGAGGATCAGCGGCATGAGCGTTTCGGCGACGAAACGACCGCCGAAGATGCCGAAATGGCCGTTCTCGTCGGGCCCGGTGCGGAAGGAATTGGGAACGTTCACGAAGCGATGCCCGTCTGGTTGGAAGAGAGCGCCGGCTTTACGGCTGCGGTTGCGGTGTCGGAACTGGCGGCGTTCCGGGCGGCGCGGATGAAGGCAGTGATCCGTGCCGGGTCCTTCACGCCGGGCGCGCTTTCCACGCCGGAGGAAACGTCGACCGCCGGGGCATGGGTCAGGCGCAGCGCCTCCTCCACATTCTCCGGGGTGAGGCCACCTGACAACATGAAGGGCTTTGAAAGGTCAAGACCGGTGAGGAGATTCCAGTCGAACGGCACGCCGTTCCCGCCCGGCAGCACCGCCCCCTTGGGCGGCTTGGCGTCGAGCAGCAGCCGGTCGGCGACGGCGTCATAGGCGGCGAGGCCGGCGAGATCCTCGGGCCCGGCGATACCGACCGCCTTCCAGACCGGCAGGCCGAAGCGCGCGCGGATGGCGGCGACGCGCGCGGGCGTCTCCGCGCCGTGAAGCTGGAGCACATCCGGGCGCACCGCCTCGATCATGGCGGCCAGCGCCGCATCGTCCGCGTCGACGGTCAGCGCCACGACCGTCACACGCCCGCCGGCGCGCTTGGCCAGCGCGGCGGCGGTGGCAAGGTCGAGATGGCGGGGGCTTTTGGGGAAGAACACCATGCCCACCATGTCGGCGCCCGCCGCCAGCGCGGCGTCCAGCGCCTTGCTCGTCTTCAGGCCGCAGATCTTGATGTCGATGGACACGGGGGTTCTCTCCTCAGGGCCTGCACCTAGCACGGATCGAGGGAGCTAGGCGAGCCAATGCGATTCTCCCCTTCCGTCACGGCGATGGACATGCTACTCACGCTCAACTGTGAAATTAGATATTTCACTATCAGTTACGTGAATAGGCCCTCGGCCGCCCGACCCGGAGAATTCCCATGCGCCTCACGCGCCGTCTCGTCCTTTCCGCCTCGCTGGCCGCCGCGCTTCTCGGGGCCGGCGCCGCCCATGCGCAGCAGGCGCCGAACAGCATTCTCAACGCCTCCTACGACGTCGCCCGCGAGCTGTTCGAGGCGGAGAACAAGGCGTTCGAGCCGGCCTACAAGGCCAAGACCGGTGCCGACATCAAGGTCAACCAGAGCCATGCCGGCACCTCCAAGCAGGCGCGCTCCATCGTCGAGGGCCTTGAGGCGGACGTGGTGACCTTCAACCAGGTCACCGACATCACCTTCCTCGCCGACAAGGGCTATGTCGCGAAGGACTGGCAGAGCCGCCTGCCGAACGCCTCCTCGCCCTGGTACTCCTTCCCCGCCTTCCTGGTGCGCGAGGGCAACCCCAAGGGCGTGAAGAACTGGGACGACCTGGTGCGCGACGACGTGAAGCTGGTGTTCCCGAACCCGAAGACCTCGGGCAATGCCCGCTACACCTATCTCGCTGCCTATGCCTACGCGCTGGAGAAGTTCGGCGGCGACGAGGCCAAGGCCGACGCCTTCGCCAAGAAGCTGCTCTCCAACGTCGTGGTGTTCGACACCGGCGGGCGCGGCGCCACCACCTCCTTCGTGGAGCGCGAGCAGGGCGACGTGCTGATTTCCTTCGAGGCCGAGGTGATCAACGTCAAGGACGCCTACAAGGACAAGAACTTCACGGTCGTGGTGCCCCCGGTCAGCCTGCTGGCCGAGTTCCCGGTCGCGGTGGTCGACAAGGTGGTGGACAAGCGTGGCTCGCGCCAGGTCGCCACCGACTATCTGACCTTCCTCTATTCGCCGGAAGCCCAGAAGATCGCCGCCGGCTTCAACAACCGCGTGGTCGACCCGGCGGTCGCCGAGGCCAACAAGGACAAGTTCGCCCCGGTCCGCCTCGTCAAGGTGGAGGACGTATTCGGCGGCTGGGACAAGGCGCAGAAGACCCATTTCGCCTCGGGCGGCAAGCTCGACCAGCTGTTCGTCGCGCCCTGAGGGCAGCGCCGGACGCCGGATGAACCAGCCACGGCTGGACATCCAAGGCTGGACATCCTCTGCTGATTGCGGCATGGCCGGGCTCGACCCGGCCATGTTCATTTGAACTGACCCGGCCATTGCCATTTTCGACAGGGGCCCGACCGGAATGAGGACATCGCCGCCGTGAACCGCGTCGTGCCGGGCTTTCCGCTCTCCCTCGGCATCACCCTCACCTATCTCAGCCTGATCGTGCTGCTGCCGCTGGGCGCGCTGGTGTGGCAGGCGCTGGATATTGGCTGGGACCGCTATGTCGCGATCCTCACCGGCACACGCACCGCGGCGGCCTTCCGCCTGACGCTGGCCACCGCCGCCGGCGCGACGTTGTTCAACGCGGTATATGGGCTGGCGCTGGCCTGGGTGCTGGTGCGCTACGACTTTCCCGGCAAGCGGCTGCTCGACGCGCTGGTGGACGTGCCCTTCGCCCTGCCCACCGCCGTCGCCGGCATCGCGCTCTCCGCGCTGTTCGTGAAGAACGGCTGGTTCGGCGGCCCGCTTTCCGCGCTTGGCATCGATGTCGCCTATACGCCGCTCGGCATCGCGCTCGCCATGGCCTTCACCTCGATCCCCTTCGTGGTGCGCACCGTGCAGCCGGTATTGGAAGACCTCGCCCATGATGTCGAGGAAGCGGCCGCGACGCTCGGCGCCTCCGACCGCCGCATCTTCGCGCGGGTGATCTTTCCGGCGATCTTCCCGGCCTTCCTCACCGGCGCCTCGCTCGCCTTCGCGCGCTCGCTGGGCGAGTTCGGCGCCATCATCTTCATCGCCGGCAACCTGCCGGGGCGCACCGAGGTGGTGTCGCTGCTGACCTTCATCCGCATCGAGGAATATGACTACCCGGCCGCCGCCGCCATCGCCGCGACGCTGCTCGGCCTCGCCTTCCTCATGCTGTTCGTGGTGAACATGATCCAGCTCTGGCAGCAGCGCCGCATCGGGACGGGAGACTGACCGCCATGGCGAGCGAACCCCGGCTTCCCACGCATACCCGCACCCGAATCCGGGTTGGCGATGGCGCACTCACCCGCCGGCTGCTGATCGGCGGCGTGCTGCTGGTCACGGCGCTCATCGTGATCGCCCCGCTCGCCGCCATCTTCGCCCATGCGTTCAGGCAGGGCTGGGCGGCCTATCTCGCCTCCTTCGCCTCCGAGGACACGCGCCACGCGATCTGGCTCACCCTCTTCGTTGCGGTGGTGGTGGTTCCGATCAATGTCGGCTTCGGCATTGCGGCGGCGTGGTGCATTGCCAAGTTCCGCTTCACCGGGCGCAATCTGCTGGTGGCGCTGGTCGAGCTGCCGTTCTCGATCTCGCCGATCATCGCCGGCGTCGCCTATCTGTTCGTCTATGGCGCGCAGGGGCTGCTGGGGCCCTGGCTTCAGGAACATGACATCAAGATCATGTTCGCCGTGCCCGGCATCATGCTGGCGAGCCTGTTCGTCACCGCGCCCTTCGTGGCGCGCGAGCTGATTCCGCTGATGATCGCGCAAGGGTCGGAGGAGGAAGAGGCGGCGGTGACGCTGGGCGCCGGCGGCTGGCGCATCCTGACGCTGGTGACGCTGCCCAATGTGCGCTTCGCCCTGCTCTATGGCGCGGCGCTGTGCAACGCCCGCGTCATGGGCGAGTTCGGCGCGGTGTCGATCGTCTCGGGCAACATACGCGGCCAGACCAACACGCTGCCGCTGCAGATCGAGCTGCTCTACCAGGACAACAACGCCATCGCCGCTTTTGCGGTGGCCACCATTCTGACGGCGGTGGCGCTGTTCACGCTGGTCGCCAAGGCGATCATCGAGCGGCTCGACGCCGCGCGCACCCGGGCGCTGGGCGGAACGCCGGGGCACTAAGACTCAGCCGCGTTTCAGCGCCTTCCACACCAGCTCGGCGGCGGCGAGATCCTCGATCGCGGTGCCGACCGACTTGAACAGCGTGATCTCGTCATCGCTCGCGCGCAGCGGCGCGGTGCCGGAGGCGAGTTCGAACAGGTCGCCGAGAATGCCCTCGGGCGTGAGCACGCCGGTCTTGAGCGGCACCACGATGTCGCCCGCCTCCTTGCCGGCCCCGGCGCGGGTGTCGACATAGACGCGCGACCGGCGAATCGCCTCGTCATCGGCCTCGCGCATGGCGGGGGTGAAGCCGCCGACCAGATCGACATGCTGGCCGGGCCTCAGGAAGCGCCCCTCGACCAGCGGCTCGGGCGAGAGCGTGGCGGAGGTGATGATGTCGGCCTCTTCGAGCGCCCGCGCGCGGTCCGGCTCGGCATGGGCGTCGAAGCCCTCGGCCCGCAGCTCGGCGGCCAGCGCCTGCGCGCGCGCGAGGGTACGGTTCCAGATCGCGATGGAGCGGATCGGCCGCACGCTGGCATGGGCGCGGGCGAGATAGGGCGCCATGCCGCCGGCGCCGATCACCGCGAGGCGGGACGCATCGGGACGCGCGAGGTAGCGCGCGGCCAGCGCGGAGGCGCAGGCGGTGCGCCACAAAGTAAGCGCGCGCCCGTCCATCACCGCGAGCGGCGCGCCGGTGGCGGCGGAATTGAGCACATAAAGCCCGGTCACGCTGTCGAGCCCACGCGCGGCATTGCCGGGGAACACGGTGACCAGCTTGGTGCC
This sequence comes from Ancylobacter sp. G4_0304, assembly GCF_047501495.1. Lineage (NCBI taxonomy): Bacteria > Pseudomonadati > Pseudomonadota > Alphaproteobacteria > Hyphomicrobiales > Xanthobacteraceae > Ancylobacter > Ancylobacter sp. G4_0304. Next base: position 47,564 of record NZ_JAZDRM010000019.1, read on the forward strand.
GAGCACGTCGTCGTCGGTGCCCTCAGCGGTCCAGGCCGGCATCAGCAGCAGCGTCGCTTCGGCATCGGGCCGGGCAATGGCGTGGTGATGACGGACCGGCGTCACGATGTTGCGGCGAAACGCGGCGTCCAGGGCGTCGATCAGCGCGGGAAAGTCCAGCAGGCCGTCGATCTCGGCCGCCGTGACGAAAGCGAGCGAGGCCATGGTTCAGGCCGCGCTGCGCCGGTCGGACAAGGCGGGAAGGTCGCGCCCGGTGCCGGTCGCCTTGCGCACGGCGTCGAGCTCGGCGGCGGTGCGCCTCACCTCGCGGCCGGCACGCCGCGCGGCGCTGCGGTAGCGGCCCTGCTTCACCCAGACCGCGACGCCGCCGAACAGCACGCCGAGGATCAGCGCGGTGAACACCACGATGTAGAGCGGCGCCTGCACGCTGAGCGAGTCCACGCCGCCGAACGGATCAATCACCAGCGCGACCGGATGCCGGTTGGCCACCGCCAGCATGACCAGCACGATCGAGACCGGCAGGGCGACGACGATCAGCACGATTCGTTTCAGCACAGCATGCTCCCGGGCGGCCGGAGCGCCGCCTCACCGCAGTTCAGAAAGCCCGTCCTCGCAGGACGGGCGGCCGACGCATCGACGTGTTGCGTCAGGCCTATTCCAGGTCGACGCCATCATTGAGGCGCTCGCGCATTTCCTTGCCGGTCTTGAAATAGGGCACGGCCTTGCCGTCCACCGCGACATGCGCGCCGGTGCGGGGATTGCGACCCGTGCGGGCGGGGCGGCTTTTCACCGAGAACGCGCCGAAACCGCGCAGTTCCACCCGGTCGCCGCGCGCCAGCGCCGCCACGATCTCATCCAGGATCGCATTCACGATATTCTCGACGTCGCGCTGATAAAGGTGCGGGTTTGCCTCCGCAATCCGCTGCACTAGCTCAGACTTGATCATCGACGCTCCGCCCCCTTGATTACGCCCGGATCGCCGCAAATCCGAAAACGTCATATTTTGGAAAAACTTGGCCTGTCCCGTCCCTCAATGAGGGTGCCAGAGGGCCAATAGACCGTCAAGGCGTAGCTGAGCGGCGGCGCCCTCGGCGGAGCCCAGCAGGATCTGGCCGATTTCCGCCATGCCGGCCAAGGACATAAGGCGGATCGACGCCCCGCGCAGCCAGCCGAATTCGTCCCCCGCCCGCCCGGTCCGCCAATCGCGCACCGGCAGATCGGCCGAGACCTGGCGCTCGCGGGCGAGCCAGGCACGGGCGGTGCGCTCGTCGCCGAGCTCGTCGACGAGGCGCAGCGGGAGGCCCTGATGGGCGGTGAACACCCGCCCGTCGGTGACTTCCGCAAGCTTGTCTCCGGAGAGCAGGCGCCGCTCGGCCACCAATTCGCGGAACCAGTCATAGCTGTCGCTCACCAGCGAGGCGACGGCGGCGCGCGCGGCCTCGCTCGGCGGCTCGAACATGTTGGGCGCCGCCTTGAGCGGAGACGACTTGATCTCCTCATAGGAGATGCCGAGCGTCTTCATCGCCTCGGCGAAATTCGGGAACTGGAAGATCACCCCGATCGAACCGACCAGCGCGTTGCGCGGGGCGACAATATGGTCGGCGCCCATGGCGGCGATATAGGCGCCCGAGGCCGCCATGCCTTCCACCACCGCCACCACCGGCATGCGCTCGGAGAGCCGGCGCAGCCCGTCATACAGCGCCTGCGAACCGACCACCGTGCCGCCGGGGCTGTCGATCGACAGGATGACCGCGCGGGCGCCGGAGCGGCCGATCGATTCCAGCAGCTCCAGCCGCTCGCGCTCGTTGCGGATGACGCCGCCGATCTTGACGCGGGCGACATGGGGGGCGGCGCGCGGCAGCAGCGCGCCTTCATTGACATAGGCGAACAGCCCGGCCCCGCCGAGCACCAGCACGAGCAGCGCAAAGACACGCCAGAAGCTGACCCGCCGCCGCAGCCGGCGCTTTGCCAGCACCTCGTCGACCTCGATCGCGCGATTTGCCATGTGGCCGTCCGCCTCTTTGCTTCGCCGCCCGCTCAGGAAGTAAAGGCCGCGCGGCGGGGTGGCAAGGGGAGACGCCGACGCAGGGAGCCGCCCGAGGCCGGCGAAGCAGACGGATAACGCTTTCAGCCGCCGTGCTTTTCCAGGAACGCCTCGATGGCGAGCCCGCGAAAATCCTCCAGCGCGGTGCGTAGCCGGGCATGGTCCCAGTCCCACCACGCCAGCGCCTGCAGCCGGTCGGCGATGGGCTCGGGAAAGCGCATCCGCACCACGCGCGCCGGCACCCCGGCGACGATGGCATAGGCCGGGACGTCCTTGGTCACCACCGCCCCGGCCGCGACCACCGCGCCGTCGCCGATGCGGCGGCCCGGCAGCACGATGGCGCCGTGGCCGATCCAGACGTCATGGCCGACGATCACCGGCTGCGCGCGGCGCCAGCCGAAGAAATCGGGTTCGTCCTGCGCATCGTCGAAATAGGCCGAGGCGCGATAGGTGAAATGCGACTGGCTGGCGCGCTGCATCGGGTGGTTGCCCGGATTGAGGCGCGTCATCGCGGCGATGGAGACGAAGCGGCCGATGCGCGAATAGGCGATGTCGGAATCGTTCACGACATAGGAATAGTCGCCCAGCTCGCATTCCAGCAGCTTGGTGCGCGCGCCGACCTGAGTGTAGCGGCCGAGCGTCGATGCCGCGACCTGCGCGCTGGGATCGATCACGGGGTCGAGGCCGAGCTTCATGTCCTCAGCTCCCGAACGGGTAGCGCGCCAGCACCCGGAACGGACCGTCCTCCTGCCGATACAGCGAGATCTCGGAGACGATCAGCGGCCCGTCGGCCCCGCTCATCGCGAATAGCTCGGCGAGTTCCGCCTGGGCGCGGGCGCGGGCCTCGTCGTCCAGCGGGCCGGTCAGCGTCATGTGGAAGCGGAAATCGTCGAACACGTAAGGGTAGCCCCAGCGGTCGAGATATTCCTGCTGGCGCGCGGTGAGAGGGGCGCGCAGCCGCTTCTCGCGCTCGGCCGCCGACATCGGCGCGCGGAATTCGTCGAAGGCGGTCACCGCGCTCGCCGCCAGCCGGTCCAGCGCCGCGCAGGTCGATACCGTCTTCAGCGCGAGGAAGCGGCCGAGCGTGACCAGTTGCACGCCCGCGCAGGCAAAGCGCGCGCGATCCCCGGCGAAGCGCTGGCAGACCGCGCGCAACTCGGCCTCCTCTCGGCCCGGCGCGAGGCGGAACGGGGCCTTCAGCGTGCCGTGGAAACCGTAGCGGCGCGGCTCGCTCGTCACCTCGCGCCAGTCCTGCGCCTCGAAGCGGCGCATGGCGGGTGGGCTCAGATCGCGCCCGGTCTCGGCATCGTAGCCGATGATCGAGGAGCCGAAGCGCCAGAGCGGGCTCTGCGCCGGCGGCGCGAAATAGATCGCGTAGCGGGGTTCAGCCATCAGCCTTCTCGCGCCTTCAGAACACGCGCCGCCCGCGCCGCGCGACCTCATGCACGACGGGCGTTTCCTCGACGAGGGAGAACCGGACCAGATCGGCCGCGAGGCCCGGCGCCAGCCGGCCGCGATCCTCCAGCCCGGCGAGCCGCGCCGGCGCACGGGTGACGAGCGACAGGGCCTGCGCCATATCGAGGCCCGAGGTCCGGGTCAGCGACACCGCGGCCTGAAGCAGGCTGGCCGGCACATAGTCGGAGGCGAGCGCGTCGAGCAGCCCCTCGGCCGCCAGATCGCGCATCGAGACGCCGCCGGAATGCGAGAAGCCGCGCACCACATTCGGCGCGCCGCCAATGGTGGCCAGCCCCGCCTCATGCGCGGCGCGGGCGGCCTCGACCGTGGTCGGGAACTCGGAAATGGTGCAGCCGGCCTCCAGCGCCTCGGCGACATGGGCCGGCGTGGTGTCGTCATGGCTCGCCAGCACGATGCCGCTGCCGGAAAACAGCGCCACCATCGAGGCGTAATTGCCGGCCACCGCCGCGCGGCCGCGCTCGGCGCGGGCCGACAGCTCCTCGTCGATCTCGCGCGCGTTCTTGCCGACACCGGAGAGATAGACCTTGAGATGCTCGACATTGCGCCACTGCCGCGCGCCGGGCGTGTGGTCCATCAGCGAGGCAAGGCCAAGCTCGGGATGCGCGATCGCGGCGTCCACCAGCTCCGGCAGCGTCGGATCGGTCAATTCGCAGCGCAGATGGACGCGGTGCTCGATGCGGAACAGGCCGCGCGCCGCGCCCTCGCCCACCACGTCCAGCATCACCGGGTACAGCGCGCGGCGCTCCGCCTTGGCCTGGTCGAAGCCGCCGGCGCAGATCGCGTCGAACACGGTGGTGACCCCGGCGCCGGCCATCTGCGCGTCATGAGCGAGCGCGGCGGCGCGGGCATCGGGCCACACCACCTTGGGACGCGGCAGGAAATGGCCTTCCAGCGCGTCGGTGTGCAGGTCGATCAGCCCCGGCGCGAGATAGGCGCCCTCGCAGTCGCGGGCCGCCGCCAGATGCGAGCGCCCCTCGTCGACCGCGCGGATGGTGCCGTTCTCATGGACCAGCGTGCCGGTGACGACGCGATCCTCCAGAACGAGGCGGGCATTGGTCAGAATCGATTCCATGGATCCTCTTCCTCGCCGCGCCTCTCGCATGAGGATGTGACCGTACCGTGAAGCCGGGGCTAGATACCTGCCGCCCCGCCATCGGCGCGCGGGTCGTGCGTGCCTTCCAGCCCGGCCTTGCCGGGATGCAGGACGATGGCGCCGGCATGGCCCATCGTGCCGGCATAGGGCGCGTCGAGAACCTCCACCTCGTGGCCGGCGCGCGCGAGCTGTTCGACCAGGGTCGAATCGAGCGCGCCTTCCAGCTTGAGGCTGACCGAGGGCGAGCCCCAGGTGCGGCCGAGCACCCAGCGCGGGCGCGCCACCGCCTCGCCGAGCGGGGCGCCGAACAGGGCGTAGCGGCTGAGCACCGCGGCATTGGTCTGCGGCTGGCCCTCCCCGCCCATGCAGCCGAAGGACACCACCCGCCCGTCCGGCAGCGCGGCGAAACAGGGATTGAGCGTGTGGAACGGCCGGCGGCCCGGCTCCAGCGGGTTCACCGCCTCAGGATCCAGCGAGAAGCTGGAGCCGCGATTCTGCATGAGCACGCCGGTCGCCGGCAGAGCGAGGCCGGAGCCGAACTCCCAGTAGATCGACTGGATGTAGGACACCATCAGCCCGCTCGAATCGGCGGCGCCGAGCCAGATCGTGTCTCCCGGCGCGGCGCGGTGCGGCCACGGCGCGGCGCGCTTCGGATCGATGGCTGCCGCCTCGCGGGCGAGGCGCGCGGGGGTGAGGAACTCGGCCGGGTCATGGGCGAGGCGGCCATGGTCGGTCACCACCTTGTCGCGCACCAGGAAGGCGCGCTTGGTGGCCTCGATCAGGCCGTGGACATGGGCGAAGCCTTCCGGCTCGGTGACGCCCAGCCGCTCGAAAATGCCGAGGATCATCAGCGTGGCGAGACCCTGCGTCGGCGGCGGCGAGCCCCACAGCTCCAGGTGCTGGCCCTTGAGATGCAGCGGCGCGCGCTCGACGGCGCGAAAGGCTTCGAGATCCGCGCGCGTGATCGGGCTGCCGGCGCGCTCAAGGTCGGCAGCGATCTCGCGGCCGATATCGCCACGGTAGAAATCGTCGAGACCGGCCGCGCCCAGATGCTCCAGCATGTCGGCCACCCGCTCGAAGCGCAGCACGTCACCGGCGTGCGGCGCCTTGCCGTCCTTGAGAAACATGGCGGCGAAGCCCGGCACGTCCTTCAGCTCGTCCAGCTTCTCGGCGGTCAGCCCCGCCTGCGAGGCGCTCACCGTGACGCCCGCGCGCGCATGGTCCTTCGCCGCCTCCAGCAGGCGGCGTAGCGGCATCTTCCCGCCATGGGCCTTCGCGCTGTCCAGCGCCAGCTGCCAGCCACCGATCTGGCCGGGAACGGTGAGCGCGGCGAGCGGGCCGCGCGCGGGAATCGCGTCGTAGCCGGCGTCGCGATAGAGCGCACGCGTCGCCTTGGCGCCGGCATAGCCCGCCGCCTCGATATAGCGGATGCGCCCGGAGGGCTCGCGGATCAGCCAGAAGCCGTCGCCGCCGAACTGGGTCATGTGCGGATAGGCCACCGCGATGGCCGCCGCCGCCGCAAGCGCGGCCTCGACCGCGTTGCCGCCCTCCTCCAGCACCGTGCGCCCGGCCTCGACCGCCGCCCAATGCGGCGCCGCGACCATGCCCCGCCCGGCGCGGACGCTCTCGTGACCCTGACCTGCCATCTCACTCTCTCCCGGACCTGTTATCGTGGCGGAGCCCCGCGATGTGACCCGCCTGGCTTGACCCGCGCGGCGCGGCATAGCAGGTTGCGCCCCGCCAATTAAGCGGAATGGAACTGATGAGCACGGGCCGACGCATTCGCTGGGACAATGTGAGCACGGTGGTGAGCGCCACCATCCTCGTGGGTGTCGAGTTCCTCGGCGCCGGCCTCGCGCTGGGCTGGGCAATCGCCGCGCTGTTCGAGGCGAGCCTGGTCTGGGAGATCATCTTCGAGGGCGCGTTCGCCGTGATCGCGTTCTACGCGATCTGCCGCTTCTTCATCCGCGCCAAGGGAATCGAGCCCTTCGTCGAGGGCTGAGGCCGGCCGCGCCTGCGCGTGACAGTGCGACGGGTTTGATGGCCGGGCCCCCCCCGGCCGTTGTCGTTTTTGGTACCCCGTTCCATCCCGAGCCAACCCTTAGCCGGCGCACGGAAAAAACTTGAAAAACCCGCTTGCATGTGACGGCGGAAATCCATACATCACCACTCGCCCAATATTCGCACGTGCCTGTGGTCGCGTGCCGATCGGCGGAAGTCCGGACAAGAGGCCGGAAAGTCGCCAGGAAGATCGGTAGCCGGAGGCGAAACCGGCGCACCTCGCTCTCAGCGGGGAACGTGACTTGAAGCAACGACGTAGCGGGCTTTTTTAGTCTCAGTCGGCCCTCCAAAGGTCGGCGACACTGAAGAGGCACTACTTCTTGCCGGGCGTGCGGTCGGGTCTCCCGTACCAAGCGATGGCATCGGACGAACGAGAGCGCTCTCCACATGCGCCCCCGAACGCATCCGTGCCACGGCTCCATACCAACCGGCCTTGCGGCAAAAACCGTGCGGCCGGCGAACGGATGCGCATTCTCGCCACGAGCGCGGCACACTCACGCCGCGGGCGGGTGTTCGCATCCATCGTCCTGGGTCGAAGCTTTGAAGGTTTGTGGAGAGCGCCATGACCGACCGTATCCGCGAGTTCCTGCGCAACCGACGTGAGGACGGCCCCTGCGTCGTCGTCGATCTCGACGTGGTTCGTTCCAACTACGCCGCGTTTGCGCGCGCGCTGCCGGATACCCGCGTGTTCTACGCGGTGAAGGCGAACCCCGCCCCGGAAATCCTGAGCCTGCTCGCCGAGCTGGGCTCGTGCTTCGACTGCGCCTCGGTGGCCGAAATCCAGATGGCGCTGGCCGCCGGCGCGACCGCGGACCGCATCTCCTATGGCAACACCATCAAGAAGGAGCGCGACATCGCGCGCGCCTTCGAGCTGGGCGTGCGCCTGTTCTCGGTCGACTGCACGGAAGAGGTCGAGAAGATCGCCCGCGTCGCCAGCGGCTCGAAGGTGTTCTGCCGCATCCTGTGCGACGGCGCCGGCGCCGAATGGCCGCTCTCCCGCAAGTTCGGCTGCGAGCCGGACATGGCGGTCGACGTGCTGGAGCATGCCCACCGCCTCGGGCTTGAGGCCCACGGCATCTCCTTCCATGTCGGCTCGCAGCAGAAGAACGTCGAAGCCTGGGACGGCGCCCTCGCCTCCGCCTCGGCGATCTTCCATGAATGCGCGCTGCGCGGCTTCTCGCTGAGCCTGGTCAATCTCGGCGGCGGCTTCCCGACCCGCTACCTGCAGGACGTGCCGGCGGCGGAAGCCTATGGCGAGGCGATCTTCCGCGCCCTGTCGCGGCATTTCGGCAACTCGATCCCGCAGACCATCATCGAGCCGGGCCGTGGCATGGTCGGCAATGCCGGCCTGATCGAGGCGGAAGTGGTGCTGATCTCGAAGAAGTCCGACACCGACACGATGCGCTGGGTCTATCTCGACATCGGCAAGTTCGGCGGCCTCGCCGAGACCATGGACGAATCGATCCGCTACCCGATCCGCACCCCGCGCGATGGCGACACGACCGAGCCCTGCGTGCTCGCCGGCCCGACCTGCGATTCGGCCGACGTGATGTACGAGAAGGATCCGGTCTACCTGCCGGTCTCGCTCGCCATCGGCGACAAGGTGCTGATCGAGGCCACCGGCGCCTACACCACCACCTATTCGGCGGTGGCGTTCAACGGCTTCGACCCGCTCCGATCCTACGTGATCTGAGCCCGGCCAAAAGCTGGTCTCAGATCACCTGTGACCCGGACCGGAGACGGTCCGGGCGCCTTTCGGCCCGGCGGGCCGAGGGGCGGTCCTGCTCCGCCGGCGGCCTCGCCGGCAGGGCATCCTGAACGAGGGTTCAGGCGAGCGTGACGGGCGGCGCCAAGCCGCCAGAGCGGAACAACCCCGCCGCACGGGACTTTCACAATTCCCTTTCACCTCTTTTGCCCGACGATCCGGGTGTTTGAGGCCGCCATGACCTACACCTTCGCCGCCGCCGACATCACCGCTCCCGTCGTCACCGCCCCCGCGCCCGTGATCTCGCTGGAGACTTCGGCCGACATCGCCCAGCGCGAGGCGCTGCTGGATCTGGCCTTCGGCCGCGCCGCGCGTCTTGCCAAGCCCTCGGAGCGCCTGCGCGAAGGCCGGCTGCCGGCCAAGGGCCTCGCCTTCGCCGCCCATGGCGCGGACGGGCGCGTGGTCGGCACGCTGCGGCTGTGGCACGTCACGGCGGGCCCCGCGCGCCCGGCGCTGCTGCTCGGCCCGCTGGCGATCCACCCGTGGTTCCGTTCCATGGGTCTCGGCGCGGCGATGATGACCACCGCGATCTGCGAGGCGAGCCGGCTCGGCCATGGCGCGATCCTGCTGGTCGGCGACGCGCCCTATTATGCGCGGTTCGGCTTCGACGCCACGCTGACCGAGGGCCTGTGGCTGCCGGGCGCGTTCGACCGCAACCGCTTCCTCGGGCTGGAGCTCACCCCCGGCGCGCTTTCCGGCGCGCGGGGTCTGGTGAGCGCCACCGGCGAGGAAATCGCCAGCCCGAGCCTCACCGAGCTGATCGTGCGCGAGGAAGAAGGCGCGCTGAAGCGCATCGCGTAAGCCGTATGGCGCCCTCTCCTCCGACGGGAAGAGGGCGCACCAAATTCCCATCGGAGGGATGCGTCGAGCCTCTCCCTGCGTTCTCCTGCGAAGGATCGAGCGCGGGCGCGCGGCTCCGCGTCCCTCCGTCCCTTCGGACGGGATGGGGTCGAGCGCCGCCGGGTTCCCCTCAAACGGGTCAGAACTCGACGTCGAGCTCCTCCATCTCGTCCGGCTCCTCCACCGCGTCCTTGCTCCACTCCACCATGGCGGGGTGGGCGAGCATGAGCGTGCAATAGGCCTTGGACGCGGCGTCGAGCTTCACGTCATAGGTGGTGAAGCGCGAGCAGACCGGCGCGTACATCGCGTCCGCCATGGTCGGCGTCTTGCCGAACAGATAAGGCCCGCCATAGGTCTCGAAGCACTCCGACCAGATGGCGAGGATGCGCGCAATGTCCGCCTGCGCCCCGGTCCAGACCTTGAAGCCCGGATGGCGCGCCTTGATGTTCATCGGCAAGGCCGAGCGCAGATTGGCAAAGCCGGAATGCATCTCGCCGCTGATCGAGCGGCAATGCGCCCGCGCTGCCTTATCCGTGGGCAGAAGCCCGGCATCTGGCTTCAGTTCGTGCAGGTATTCGGCGATCGCCAGCGTGTCCCAGATCCGCAGCCCCTCATGATCGAGACGCGGCACCAGGAAGGACGAGGATTGCAACAGCAGCTCGGCGCGGATGCTGGGATCGTCTGCCGAGACACGCGCCTCGGCGATCTCCAGCCCCGCCATCCGGCACAGCAGGAAACCGCGCAGCGACCATGAGGAATAGTTCTTGCTACTGAGCGTCAGCACGGCGTCGGGCGCCGGGGCGGCGGCCTTCGGCTTCTTCGCGGGCGCGGGTTTGGGGTCGGCCGCCGCTTTCGCGGCAGGCGTCTTCGTCTTGGTGGCCGGCGTCTTCGCCTTGGCGGACGTCGCCCCCGATCCGGATGCGGGCTTGGATGCGGAAGTGGGGGCGGGCATGTGCGAAGGTCCTGTCCGGGGTCAGCGAGGGAAGATGAACGCGGCATCGGCAATCACTATTCGTGCCATTCCGGATACGTTCCCCGATTACCGGCAGCGGGGGGCGCGGCGCCCGCAGGATTTGCATGACGAAAGCGCGACAATCGTCGTATCGTCGCCTCCCCGTAACTGTTCTAGCCTTGGCTTTGGACGCCCCGTCCCGGCCCTCGCTCACAGAGCCTCACGCGCACGAGCCTCACGCATATGATCTATGCCGCCTATCAGGCTCAGGCCGACCTGCTCGATCCGCTGCGCAGCGCCGCACGCATGTCCCGCCGCATGATGAACACGGCGTGGGGCGCGAACTGGGGCGCCGGCTTCGGCCAGAACGCCCTGCTGCGCAATGTCAGCGCCGCGCTGGAAATGTTTGAGCGCGCCAGCCTCTCCCATGCCCGGCCGGCCTTCGGCATCGGCACGGTCGAGGTCGGCAATCGCGAGGTCGAGGTCACCGAGGAAGTGGTGGCGCGCCTGCCCTTCGGCTCGCTGCTGCGCTTCAGGAAGGACATCGACCAGCCGCAGCCGCGCATTCTGGTGGTGGCCCCGCTCTCCGGCCATTTCGCCACGCTGCTGCACGGCACGGTGAAGACGCTGCTGCCGGAAAACGACGTCTACATCACCGACTGGCACAATGCCCGCGACGTCCCGCTCAGCGAGGGCACCTTCGGCTTCGACGATTATGTCGAGCATGTCATCCGCTTCCTGGAGATCATCGGGCCGGGCGGGCACGCGCTCGCCGTGTGCCAACCCTGCGTGCAGGTGCTCGCCGCCACCGCGGTGATGGCGCAGGAGGACAATCCCGCGACGCCCCATTCCATCACGCTGATGGCCGGGCCGGTCGACACCCGCATCAACCCGACCAAGGTCAACGAGCTCGCCACCTCCAAGTCGATGGACTGGTTCGAGAAGAACCTGATCGCCACCGTACCGCCGGGCTTCCCCGGGGTGGGGCGGCGGGTCTATCCCGGCTTCGTGCAGGTCGGCGCCTTCATGGCGATGAACCTCGACCGGCACGTCAAGGCCCATGTCGAGCTGTTCGAGAACCTCGCCATGGGCGAGCACGCCAAGGCCGACACCGCCAAGAATTTCTACGACGAGTATTTCGCGGTGCTGGACCTCGCCGCGGAATTCTATCTGGAGACCATCCGCAAGGTGTTCCAGGAGCACGACCTGCCGCGCGGCGAGCTGACCTATCGCGGCGAGAAGATCGATTTCCGTGCCATCCGCCGCACCTCGCTGCTCACCGTCGAAGGCGAGCGCGACGATATCTGCGCGGTCGGCCAGACCGTGGCGGCGCAGGACATCTGCTCCGGCCTGCGCCCGCACCGCAAGCGCCACCACATGCAGGCCGGCGTCGGCCATTACGGCGTGTTCTCCGGCCGGCGCTGGCAGGGCCAGGTCTATCCGCTGGTGCGCAACCACATCCTCGCCGCCGAGGACTGAGGCCGCGCCGGCCTCCACCCCCGTTCAAGACAAGGGCGGAGCGGATCCCGGCTCATCGCTGTTGGCGATGACCGCGATCACCCGCAGGCCCGTGCGCGAACACCCTACGCTGTCACCGCCCCGTCACCATTGACGGCGCAGGCTCACGCACCCATGGTGCGCGCGTAATTTTATGTCCCTCGGAACCAAAGGAGTCCCCCCGAGAATGTCGGTTTGGCCTGTCTACGCAAAGATCGATGGTCCCATCGTGATGATCGGCTTCGGCTCGATCGGTCGCGCCACGCTTCCCCTGCTGGAGCGGCACTTCGACTTCGACAAGGAACGCCTGACCGTCATCGATCCCAAGGACGATAATCGCGCTTTGCTGGACGAACGCGGCATCCGCTTTCTCCAGACCGCGATCACGCGGGAGAATTACCGGGAGATTCTGGGGCCGCTGCTCACCACGGGCGGACGCGGTTTCCTCGTCAACCTGTCGGTCGATACCGGCTCGGTCGACATCATGACCTTCGCCCGCGAATGCGGCGCGCTCTATATCGATACCGTGGTGGAGCCGTGGCTCGGCTTCTATTTCGACAAGGACGCCACCCCCGCCAGCCGCTCCAATTACGCGCTGCGCGAATCCATGCTCAAGGCCAAGCGCGAGAATCCCGGCGGGTTGACCGCCGTGTCCTGCTGCGGCGCCAATCCCGGCATGGTGTCGTGGTTCGTCAAGCAGGCTCTGGTCGACATCGCGACCGACACCGGCCTCGATTTCACCATTCCCGTCACCCGCGAGGGCTGGGCCGATTTGATGGCCCGCGCCGGCGTCAAGGGCATCCACATCGCCGAGCGCGACACCCAGCGCGCCCGCGATCCGCGCCCCTTCGGCAAGTTCATCAACACCTGGTCGGTGGAGGGCTTCGTCTCGGAGGGTCTGCAGCCGGCCGAGCTGGGCTGGGGCACCCATGAGAAGTGGATGCCGGCGAACGGCCACACCCACAATTTCGGTTCCGGCGCCGCGATCTACCTGATGCAGGCCGGCGCCGCCACCAAGGTGCGCACCTGGTGCCCGAGCCTCGGGCCCCAGCACGGCTTCCTCGTCACCCATAACGAATCGATCTCGATCGCCGATTATTTCACCGTGCGTAACGGCGCGCAGGTGTCGTACCGACCGACCTGCCATTACGCCTATCACCCCTGCAACGACGCCGTTCTGTCCTGGCATGAGATGTTCGGCAATGAGGGCCGGTTCCAGGACGAATGGACCATCCTCACCGAGGACGAGATCGTCGACGGCCGCGACGAGCTGGGTGTGCTGCTGTTCGGCCATGAGAAGAATGCCTATTGGTACGGCTCGCAGCTCACCATTGAGGAAACCCGCAACCTGGCGCCCTACCAGACCGCGACCGGGCTTCAGGTGTCCTCCGCCGTGCTGGCCGGCATGGTGTGGGCGATCGAGAACCCCGAGGCCGGCATCGTCGAGACCGACGAGATGGACTTCCAGCGCTGCCTTGAGGTCCAGAAGCCCTATCTCGGCACGTTGAAGGGCTATTACACCGACTGGACCCCGCTGGATGGGCGCCCCGGCCTGTTCCCCGAGGACATAGACACCTCCGACCCCTGGCAGTTCCGCAACATTCTGGTGCGCTGACCGCCGGGCCCACGTAGCGCCTCACCCCGGCTCATCGGCGCGCCGGGGTGAGGCCGATCCGGCCACGAGGCCGTGACCTCCGCGCCGGTTGGAAAGCCCGGCGCGAGGGCCTATAAGCTCGGCGATCCCCTCAGGCGAGGCATGCCGATGAACAAGGCCGTCCCGGTGCCGCGCGGCGCCGATCCCGTCACTTCCACCCTGCCCCCCGGCCATCCCCCGGTCGCCTATGGGCGGATCGGCGTGCTCATCGTCAATCTCGGGACGCCGGACGGCACCGATTACTGGTCGATGCGCCGCTATCTGCGCGAATTCCTCTCCGACCGCCGCGTCATCGAGGTCAACCGCGTCCTGTGGTGGTTCCTGCTGAACGTCGTGATCCTGTCCAGGCGCCCGCAGGCCAAGGGCAAGGATTACGAGACCATCTGGAACAAGGAGCGGAACGAGGGTCCGCTGCGCACCATCACCCGCGCGCAGTCCGAGAAGCTGTCCGCCGCGCTGGCCCCGCTCGACCGGCGCCTCGTCGTCGACTGGGCGATGCGCTACGGCAACCCCTCCATCGCCTCGCGCATCGAGGCGCTGCAGAAAATTGGCTGCGAGCGCATCCTGCTGGTGCCGCTCTATCCGCAATATGCCGCCGCCACCTCGGCCACGGTGTGCGACGCCGCCTTCGACCAGCTCAAGAAGATGCGCTGGCAGCCGGTGCTGCGCGTCGCCCCGCACTGGCCCGACGAGCCGGCCTATATCGAAGCGCTGGCCAATTCCATCACCACCGAGCTGGCGAAGCTCGACTGGGAGCCGGAACTGGTGCTCGCCTCGTTCCATGGCATTCCCAAGAGCTATTTCGTGAAGGGCGACCCCTACCAGTGCTATTGCCACCAGACCACGCGGCTGGTGCGCGAGAAGCTCGGTTGGCCGGAAGGCAAGCTGAAGCTCACCTTCCAGTCGCGCTTCGGCAAGGAGGAATGGCTCCAGCCCTATACCGACAAGACCGTGGAGGCGCTGGCGAAGTCCGGCGTGAAGAAGCTCGCGGTCATCACCCCCGGCTTCGTTGCCGACTGCCTGGAGACGCTGGAGGAGATCGGCGGCGAGAATGCCGAGATCTTCCTGCACAATGGCGGCGAGAAGTTCCACTTCATCCCCTGCCTCAATGATTCGGACGGCGGCATGGCGGTGCTGGAGGCTGTGGTGAAGCGCGAGCTGCGCGGCTGGGTCGACCTCGACTGAGGCGCCCGCCCGACGCTGCGTATCAGCGCGAAACCAAACGTGTTTTGCCTCGAAGGTCGTGGTCCGGCGAGGAAGGTTCCCCCAGCGATCCAACGCGGAGAACCTCTCGTGTCCGACAGCGCCACACCCGCCCGCAGCCAGATGCAGAAGATGCTTGCGGGCGAGCTCTATCACGCCGCCGATCCCGAGATTCAGGCCGCGCAGGCCGAGGCGGCGGCCTTTATGGCGCGGTTCAACGCCGCGCTCGGCCAGCCGCAGGCGGAGCGGGATGCGATCCTGCGCGCGCGGCTCGGCGCGATGGGCGACGGCTCCACCATCCGCCCGCCCTTCCATTGCGACTACGGCTTCAACATCCGCCTCGGCGCCGGGGTGTTCCTGAATTTCGACTGCGTAATCCTCGACGTGGTGGAGGTGACCATCGGCGACGCCACCCAGATCGCGCCGGGTGTGCACATCTACACCGCCGACCACCCGCGCGACCCAGCCACCCGCGCCACCGGCCTCGAATTCGGACGGCCGGTGAAGATCGGCCGCAATGTCTGGATCGGCGGCGGCGCCATCATCCTGCCGGGCGTGACCATCGGCGACGACGCGGTCATCGGCGCGGGAGCCGTGGTGACGAAGGACGTCCCGGCCGGGGCGACGGCGCTGGGGAATCCTGCGCGGGTGCGGGGCTGAGAATAAAATACCGCTCGCCACCATCTTTGATTGCATATCCATTTATGCAACTCAAAATGGTGGTATCAATGGACCAGTTCCTCTTTTTGCGCGATTGGGCAAAACGGCACCCCAACGAATCGGCGCTGATCATGGCTGGCGTCGCGCTGGCCGCCGCCGCTGCCGCTGTCGGCCAGTTCGTCGACCTTCAGACCGACATTCCCACCATCCTCTTCGTGCTCGCTGGGGGGCTGGTTGTCATTCTGCTGGTGGCGATGCTGAAGGATCCGGTCATCGCCCTGCTCCTGAGATGGTTCGCGCTGCTTCTTGCGACAGGTTGGGTCGTACTGTTCGCCTTCAACACGCTGCGTCCGGGCTGGCGCGAGATGGACTGCCTCGTCTATTTCTGGCGCTCCTGTCGTGTCGTCGCCGATGAGGCCGCCCCTCCGCCGACAGCTTCCGGCGTCGAATGGCTCTCGGGTACACCCGCCGTCCCCAACGCCCCCGCGGCGGCGGCTTCGATCCCGGTCTTCACGCAGTTCGCCGGTTTCAACCGCGACGATATTCGCGTCGTGATGGGCGAACTCGCCAAGGCCGGCTGGAACATGCAGGGCCTCAGCCGCGGCGGCGAGCGGACGACCGCGGCGGCTCGGCAGTGGGAGATTCGCTATTCCGGCGATCTCGAACCCTTGGCGAAGGCGCTCGCCGCGAGTCTCCGGCAAAGCCTCGCCAATGCGAAGCAGCCGGCAAAGCCGCTCAATGTGGTGTCCAGCCCGCGCGTGGCGCCGGGACGGCTGGAAATCTGGATCTCTCTCTAATCGTCAAAACGAAAACGGCCGGCGTGTCGCCACGCCGGCCGTTTCCATGTTCAGGGTCGGAAGATCAGGCCGATCACTCGGCCTTCTCGTTCGCCTTCTTGAGCGCGGCGCCCAGGATGTCGCCGAGCGAAGCGCCCGAATCCTGCGAGCCGAACTGCGCAACGGCTTCCTTCTCCTCGGCGATCTCCAGCGCCTTGATCGACACCTGGACCTTGCGGGCCTTGCGGTCGAACAGGATGACGCGGGCATCGAACTTCTCGCCGACGGCGAAGCGGTCCGGACGCTGGTCGCCGCGGTCGCGGGCCAGTTCCGAGCGCTTCACGAAGGTCGACATGTCGGTGCCGACGATCTTCACCTCGACGCCGCCGTCCTTCACGTCGGTGACTTCGCAGGTGACGATCGCGCCCTTCTTGATCTCGCCCGAATCCTGGAAGGGGTCGCCGGCGAGCTGCTTCACGCCGAGCGAGATGCGCTCCTTCTCGACATCCACGTCGAGAACGACCGCCTTGATCACGTCGCCCTTCTTGAACTCGTCGATGACCTGCTCGCCCGGACGGTTCCAGTCGAGGTCGGACAGGTGCACCATGCCGTCGACGTCGCCGTCGAGGCCCAGGAACAGGCCGAACTCTGTCTTGTTCTTGACCTCGCCCTCGACCACGGCGCCGGACGGATACTTCTCGGCGAAGGCATCCCACGGGTTCTGCAGGGTCTGCTTGAGACCCAGCGAGATGCGGCGCTTGACCGGATCGACCTCGAGGATCGCGACTTCCACTTCCTGCGAGGTGGCGACGATCTTGCCGGGGTGAACGTTCTTCTTGGTCCAGCTCATCTCGGAGACGTGGATCAGACCCTCGATCCCCGGCTCCAGCTCGACGAACGCGCCGTAGTCGGTGATGTTGGTGACGCGCCCCTTGAAGCGGGCCTCCACCGGGTACTTGGCCTCGATGCCCTCCCACGGATCGCCGAGCAGCTGCTTCATGCCGAGCGAGATGCGGTGGGTCTCGTGGTTGATCTTGATGATCTTCACCTTGACCGTCTGGCCGATGTTCAGCACCTCGGTCGGGTGGTTCACGCGGCGCCAGGCGATGTCGGTGACGTGCAGCAGGCCGTCAATGCCGCCGAGGTCGACGAACGCACCGTAATCGGTGATGTTCTTGACCACGCCGTCGATGACCTGACCCTCTTCGAGATTCTGCACCAGCTCGTGACGCTGCTCGGCGCGGGTCTCTTCGAGAACCGTGCGGCGCGACACCACGATGTTGCCGCGGCGGCGATCCATCTTGAGGATCTGGAACGGCTGCGGGTTGTGCATCAGCGGGCCGACGTCGCGGATCGGACGGATGTCCACCTGCGAGCGCGGCAGGAAGGCCACGGCGCCGTCGAGATCGACGGTGAAGCCGCCCTTGACCTGGTTGAAGATCACGCCGGTGACCTTCTCGGTGGCGTTGAACGCCTTTTCGAGGCGGACCCAGCTCTCTTCGCGGCGCGCCTTGTCGCGCGAGAGAACGGCTTCGCCGAGCGCGTTCTCGACGCGCTCCAGATAGACTTCGACTTCATCGCCGACCTTGATCTGCTGGTCGCGGCCGGGGCCGGCGAACTCGCGCAGCGCCACGCGACCTTCGGTCTTCAGACCGATGTCGATGATGGCGAGGTCCTTCTCGATCGCGACGACGATGCCCTTGACGACGGAGCCTTCGGCCGGCTCGGTCTGGCCGAAGCTCTCTTCGAGCATCGCGGCGAAATCGTCACGCGCGGAAGCGAGGGTTTGAGTAGCGGACATTTAAACTCCTGATAGCCAAAGCGCCGGCACGGGGTTGATGATGTCGCGCTGTGCCACGGGCACCGGAACCTGGCATTTCCGGCGCTACCTTCGCGGTGAAACGAAGGCCCGGCGCATGTGGCCGCAGCAAGCACGACAGGATATGTCGGAGGAGAGGCGGACGATGCCGGGCGCCAAAAGCCCCGCCATTCCACTCTCGATGATCCGGCGCCGAAAGCGCGGCAAAGGCGGGCATGCCTCCCAGCTTCGGAAATGCGTCTGCCGCACTCCCGGCCCGCCCGGCCGCCGCACTGACATGTGTGGCGCCTGGACGCGCGTGCATATAGCGCCGGACGCTTGCAAAGGCAAGGCTTCGGCCTCAGAGAGCGGACGCGGTGCCGGCCGGCGGATCGCACTTTCCTTTCCAGGCCATATGTCGGATTGTATGGCGCAGCGAGGGAGCGGTCGTCATGCCGCGACGCCAATGTACAATGCGAGTCAGGGCCCGGTTGTCGCGAAACGGTGGTTTCGGCGGATGTTCCGCGGGATCGCGCCCCGCTCGGTCGCCATGGATCGCTCGAAGCACTTGCGCACCCTGGCCCTGAACGTCCTGCTGGCGCTGGCCGGCTCGGTACCTCCCGTCCTGGGCGCGGTCTACCTGGCCTGGCACCTCGACACGGCAGACCACCGGGCGCAGCTGCAGACCACCGCGCGCAGCGTGATCGGCCAAACCGAGGAAATCTACCGTTCGGCCGCAGCCGCGCTGCGCTCCATGGCCGCGACGGACTACACGCCCTGCTCGGAACAGCATATCCAGCACATGCGCCGGTTCATGGTGAGCTCGCCGATCACGGTCGGCGTCGCCTATGTCCATGACGGCATGTTCCAGTGCTCCGCCTTCGGGCCGTTCAGCGAGCAGGTGGACGAGGGCGCGCCGGACGTCACGCGGCCGGACGGCATCGGCATCCGTCTCGACGTCCGCTCCCGGATCGCGCCGCGGGTCAATGTGATCTCGCTGGCGTTCGGCGACCATGCCATCCTCATCGACCCCTCGCTGCTGCTCGGCTACGCGCCGGCGCCCGGCATCTCGGTGACGCTGCTGGAGAACGGGCGGGTTATCGCCGCACGAAATCCCGACGCCGATATCGACGTCACGGCGCTGGCGGCGCGCGAGGGATCGGGCACGGCGAACGGCGTGAATTACGCCGTCGTCCGGCAAGACGGATGGACGGTGATCGTCACGGAGCCGGCGGTCGGCCTGATGGCCTATATTCACAACGAAAGAGCCGTCCTGCTGGGGCTGGCGCTGATCATCACCGCCTGCAGCGGCGGCATCATCTTCTAGCTGGCGCGCCGGCGGCATTCGCCGCTGAGCGAGCTGGCAGCGGCGGTGCGCCACCGCGAATTCCCGGTGCATTACCAGCCGATCATCGAGCTGGAGACCGGACGCTGCATCGGCGCCGAGGCCCTGGTGCGCTGGCGCCGCCCCGACGGCACGATGGTGCGGCCCGACGAGTTCATCCCGCTGGCCGAGACCTCCGGGCTGATCATGCCGATCACCGATCAGGTCATCGAGCGGGTGGTGTCGGACCTCAACCAGATGCTGGTCGCCGATCGCTCGCTGCATGTCGCGATCAACCTGTGCGCCGAGGACATCAGCACCGGGCGCTTCCTGCCGGTGCTGGCCGCCGCGCTGGACCATACCGGTATCTGGCCGGAGCAGATCCTGCTGGAAGCCACCGAGCGCGGCTTTGTCGATGTCGAGGGCGCGCGGCGCACCCTGATCGAGGCCCGGCGCATTGGCCACGGCACGGCGATCGACGATTTCGGCACCGGCTATTCCAGCCTGCAATATCTCCAGACCCTGCCGCTGAATGCGCTCAAGATCGACAAGAGCTTCGTCGACACCATCGGCAAGGTGACCGCGACCAGTTCGGTGACCAACCACATCATCGACATGGCCAAGGCGCTCAACCTGCTCGTCGTCGCCGAGGGGGTGGAGCGGCAGGACCAGGCCGACTACCTCAACGAACGCGGCGTGGAGCTCGCGCAGGGCTGGCTGTTTGCCAAGCCGCTTCCGGCGGACGACTTCATCGCCTTTCACAAGCAGTGCCAGCAGCGCCTGGGGCCGGCGCCGATCCGCGTCAAGGACGGGTTGCGCCGTCCGGCTGCGGGGCGGGGGGCGGAGGGGCCGGCCGCACCAGCCACACATCCATGATCCAGCCCTTGCGCGCCCGGGCCTGCGCGCGCCGCTCCAGGATGATCTCACCCACCTCGCTCAGCCGCCCGGCCGCCAGCATCTGGTCCGGCGAGCCGAGATAGGCGCCCCACCAGATATCGAGCGAATCACCGCGTGCCATCAGCGCGCGCAGGCCCGAGCCGTCGTCGAGCATGGCCACCAGCGTGGCGTCGGGCCGCAAATCGTCGAGGCTGCGCCGGCCGGTGGTGACGATCACCGGGTCGCCGACCGTGTTGAGCACGATGCCGTGGGCGCTCGTCAGTGCCTGAACCGCGCTGATGCCGGGAAACACCTCGATCTCGAAGGCCGGCGCGCCAGCCTCGCGCGCCGCGTCAAGAATGCGCAGGGTGGAATCGTAGAGCGCGGGATCGCCCCAGACCAGGAAGGCCCCGGTGCCGTCCTCCGGCAGCTCGCGGGCGATCATCCCCGCCACCAGCGCCGCGCGCGCCTCGTGCCAGGCCGCCACGCCGGCCTTGTAGGGCGCGGCGACATCGCGCTTCGGGCTGTCGGCGCGGGCGATGCGGTAGGGCCGGCGCATGTGCCGGGCGAGCAGTTCCTCGCGCAGCCGCACCAGCTCGGCCGCCGCTTCCCCCTTGTCGAGCAGGAAGAACACCTCCGCCCGGTTCATCGCCGCCACCGCCTGAAAGGTCAGGTGATCGGGATCGCCGACACCGATGCCGATGACGAGGAGGCGGCGCATCACAGCGCGTCGCGGGCGGCGAACACGTCTTTGGCGATCAGCAGCGCGTCCAGCGCGGCGGGAAAGCCTGCATAAAGCGCCATCTGCATGATGGTCTCCACCACCTCCTCGCGGGTGGCGCCGACATTGAGCGCCGAGCCGATATGCACCTCCAGCTCGCGCTTGGCGTGGCCGAGCGCCACCAGCCCGGCCACCGTCGCCAGCATGCGGGTGCGCAGATCGAGGCCGG
This sequence comes from Ancylobacter sp. G4_0304, assembly GCF_047501495.1. Lineage (NCBI taxonomy): Bacteria > Pseudomonadati > Pseudomonadota > Alphaproteobacteria > Hyphomicrobiales > Xanthobacteraceae > Ancylobacter > Ancylobacter sp. G4_0304. The sequence goes on from NZ_JAZDRM010000019.1 coordinate 68,533, forward strand.
GGCGGGAATAGACGTCGCCATAGCCGAACTCGAAAATGTAGCGCGCGAAATCGGGCGCGACGTCGGCGAGCGCCGCCATCACCTTCTCCCCGCTCTGGCCGGTGATCTCCTTAAGCCGCGCCCGGCCGCGCTCCAGCCGCTCGCTTTCCGCTTCCCCGCTCATGTCGCGCTCCCCGTCTCCCGCCGCTTCGCCTCGACAATGGCGAGCGCCGCCTGCCAGCTCTGGTCGCGATCGAGCGCGCTGTTGTCGAGCAGCACCGCGTCGGGCGCCCGCACCAGCGGCGCGCTGGCACGGCCGGAATCGCGTTCGTCGCGCCGGCGGATATCCGCCAGCACCTCGTCATAGCTCGCCGTGTCGCCGCGCCCGGCGAACTCGCGGTAGCGGCGCTCGGCCCGCACCTCGGGGCTGGCCGTGACGAAGATCTTCACCTGTGCGTCGGGAGCGATCACGGTGGCGATGTCGCGCCCGTCGAGCACCGCCCCGCCGGGCTGGCGGGCAAAATCCTGCTGGAGCCGGAGCAAGGCGGCGCGCACCTGTGGCACCGCCGCGACCCTGGAGGCCGCCTCGCCCACCGGCCCGGCCTTCAGCGCCTCGGGATCGAGCGCGGCGACATCAAGCCCGGCCGCGATTCTGCCCAGCGCGTCGGCGTCGTCGAAGGGAATCGCACGCGCCAGCGCCGCCGACCCGACCGCGCGATAAAGCAGGCCAGTATCGAGATGGGGCAGCCCGTAATGGACGGCCAGCCGGCGCGCCAGCGTGCCCTTGCCCGAGGCGGCCGGGCCGTCGATGGCGATGATCATGACGCCGGCGTCTCCTCGATCACCGCGCCGAGCGCCCGCATGATCGGCGTGAAGGCGGGGAAGCTGGTGGCGACGAAGGTGATGTCGTCGATGGTCACCGGCTGCTCACTCGCCAGACCCATCACCAGGAAGCTCATGGCGATGCGGTGGTCCATATGGGTCGCGACCGGCCCCGCGCCGGGAATCGCGCCGGGCACCGCGCCATGACCCTCGACGATGAGGTCGTCGCCCTCGATGCGATGCACGACGCCGGTCGCCGCGAGCCCGGCCGCCACCACCGCCAGCCGATCGGATTCCTTGACCCGCAATTCCGACAGCCCGCGCATCCGGGTCGTGCCCTGCGCGAAGCCCGCCGCGACCGCCAGCACCGGATACTCGTCGATCATCGAGGGCGCGCGCTCGGGCGGCACCACCACGCCCCTGAGCGCGGAGTGGCGCACATGCAGGTCCGCGACGCTCTCGCCGCCTTCGACGCGCTCGTTCAGCAGCGTGATGTCGGCGCCCATCTCCTTCAGCGTGGTGAACAGGCCGGTGCGCAGCGGATTGGTCATCACGCCCTCGATCACGATGTCGGAGCCCGGCACGATGAGCGCGGCGACCAGCGGGAACGCGGCGGAAGAGGGATCGGACGGCACCCGCACGGGCGCCGGCTTCAGCTCCGGGCGCCCCTTGAGCGTCACCTTGCGGCCGTGCTCGCCATAGGGCTCGACCCGTACATCCGCGCCGAAATGCGCCAGCATGCGCTCGGTATGGTCGCGGCTCGCCTCTTTCTCGATCAGCGTGGTCTCGCCCGGCGCACCGAGGCCGGCGAGCAGCACGGCGGACTTGATCTGCGCCGAAGCCACCGGGCTCTCATAGACGATCGGCACCAGGTCGCGCGGGCCCTTGAGCGTGACCGGCAGGCGCCCGCCCTCGGCGGCGTCCAGCACTTCGACGCCCATCTTCTCCAGCGGGTCGAGAATACGGCGCATCGGGCGCTTGCGCAGGCTGGCATCGCCGTCGAAGGTGGCGGTGATCGGGTTGCCGGCGACCACGCCCATCATCAGCCGCGAGCCGGTGCCGGCATTGCCGAAATCGAGCGGGGCTTCCGGCGCGCGCAGACCGCCGACGCCGACGCCCTCGACACGCCATTCGCCCGCGCCGAGCCGCTCCACCACCGCGCCGAGCGCGGCGCAGGCCTTGGCGGTGTTCAGCACGTCCTCGCCCTCCAGCAGGCCGGAGATGCGCGTCTCGCCCACCGCGAGCGTGCCGAAGATAAGCGCGCGGTGCGAGACCGACTTGTCACCCGGCACCCGGGCGGTGCCCTCCAGCGGCCCCGAGCGACGCGCCAGCGCGGGCACCGGCACGCCGGCACCATGGGCGGGAGCGGCCTTGGACGGCGAGAGCGTATCGGTCATGCGAGCGGGCCTTTTTCGGTGGTCGGGCGATGGGCAGGTTTGTCGCGGCGCTTCCTACCACGAGCCTGTCAATGTCGCCACGCCATGCGATTGCGTCTTGACTCCGCCAAACTCGCGGTTCAATGGGAGCCTCCCTTCAATCACCACCTTCCGAGGTTACGAACCGTGGTGAAGCCCGAACTCGGTACCAAGCGCATCTGCCCTGTCACAGGGCGGAAGTTTTACGACCTGAACAAGGATCCGGTGATCTCGCCCTATACCGGCCAGATCGTCCCGATCACCGCTCCCGTGTCCCGCGGGCGCGCCGAACCCGCTCGCGCCTCCGTCGTCGAGGCGGACACCGAGACGGAAGAGGCGGCCGACGTCGAGCTGGTCTCGCTGGAGGATGCCGACGAGGAAGCCGCCGGCACCAGCAGCAAGGCTGCGCCGGCGGACGACGACATCGAGATCGACGACGAGGTCGACAGCGATGACGACGACACCTTCCTCGAAGAAGACGAGGACGGCGACGACGACGTCACCGACCTGATCGGCGACGGCCTCGAGGACGACGAGGAGAGCTGACGGCTGTGGAGAGATTTTCCCTCTTCGACGAGAGGGGTTGCAGTCTCTCCCGCCATGTGCTTTACGACCGTCCGCACCGGCTGATGCCGGCGCGACACGCCGGGTGAGACACCCAAGGCGCCCAACCGCTCCGGCGGGGAAGCGCCCGCCCGGCAACCCCCGGTGGGGCCATAGCTCAGTTGGGAGAGCGCTTGAATGGCATTCAAGAGGTCGGCGGTTCGATTCCGCCTGGCTCCACCAAATCTCTCCCGACATCCCCGTTTGATCGTCCGACTGTAGGTCCTGACGCTGCGCGGGCCCAGATGCGGCTTTTCCTTGTCTGACCCTGCCGTGCCGGTCACATCCGTTCGCGACGATGGCGCACTCGGGAGCGGCTTCCGCGGGCCGACGCGCCAGCGTCATCCCGGCCACACCCCATCCCTGTGCGCCTGAAGGCCCTCCAGGGGCAAAATCCATCCGCATTGCAGGATTGATCCCGGCACCACGCGCGTGCCGTGAACAGGGCTCCCTGCCCGCTCACGGGCGGCAGGGAGCGCCCGGCGTTCAGCGCAGGTCGGCGCGATAGAGATCGCTCAGCGCGGCGCGCTGGCGGTCCTTGGAGCAGATGTCGCGGATATTGCCGATCATGTCATAGGTGCCGGAGCGGGCGTCCGGCGAATCGACCCAGGCCCCGAGCCGTTCCGCGGCCTCGGCCGGCGAATCGACCAGCGCGTCGGCGGGCAGGTCGAAGCCGGAAAAGGCCGAGATGTTCCGCACGATCATCGGCCGCCCGAGCGCGGCCGCCTCGATCACCGTCATCGGGAAGCCTTCCCATGCCGCGACATGCAGATACAGGTCGCATTCGGCGAGATAGGCATGGGCCTCGGCATGATTCACCCAGCCGGTGACATGGACGCCGGCCGCCTTCAGCGCCGCCGTCATCTGCTCATCGCCGCCGCCGACCCAGGTGAAGGTGAACTTGTCGCGCACCCCCGCCGGCAGCCGCTTCAGGATCTGCAGCAGGAAGCCCGGGTCCTTCTGCGGGCACAGACGGCCCATGCTGACCACATGGGCGTGGCCGTCATTCTCGAAATGCCGGATCGGGCCATGATCGAAATCGGTGGTGTTGGGGATGAAGACGCTGCGGGTGCGCGGGTTCATGCGCTGCGCCAGCTCGACCTCCTTGAGGCTCACCCCGGCGAAGGCGGCCGAACGCGAGCTCAGCATCTTCTCGGCGACGAAATAAATGCCGCGCAGAGCGGGATTGGCGCTGCGGCGATGGAAGCTGAAGCCATGCGGCGAATAGACCAGCCGCGCGGGATCGATGCCGGCCATCCGGCCATAGACGCCGGCGAAGCTGGAATGAAGGTGCACGAAATCCGGCTCGACCTCCTCCACCTTGCGGCGGATGTCGATCACCGCGCCGACAAAGCCGCGCCGCATGCCGGAAATCGAGGAAAACCGCGCGGAAAGATCCTTGGACAGCGGCTGGTCCTGCCGTTCGCACACCAGCAGGTGATGGTCGATTTCGGGCGTGCTCTCCGCGAAGGAATAGAGTGAAGAAACGATACCGCCGCCGAACGCTTCACTGACATGAAGTACCTTACAGGGCATAGGTGGGCGTCCTAAAAATACAAATTTCGTAATAAATCGACGGAAACAGCCAAAATGCGCTGCGTCGTCCCCCATCATACCGGGCTTCGCGCCCGCAGCAAAGATTTCGCGACGGATCGTTGGCCGCAATGACTCGCTTTCAGCCGCGTCAGCGGGCCGCATGGGCGATTTGCGTGAGCGGTGCGGCGTTCAACCTGCCGCTCCGGGGCTGACCGGTCGCCGGCGGCACGGTGAAGATGGTTTGCCGGGCTGAGTCGTAATGTTCAGTTCCGCGGCTTTTGCAATGGTAACAGGTGACGGCGGGCAGCATCACCGCCATTACTGTTCGGTCTGCTTGCCCACGGTATCCATTTCCCGCGTTAAACGATCCCTCCACGGTGCGCGCGACAGCACAGGCGCCCGGCACGCGGGAAATCATGCCGTCCTGTGCAGAAATCGCCGCCGCGCGGCGCCGCCGGATGACCGAATTGCGCGCCGCCGGCGCAAGCGCATACGGCTGCCGCCCGGATGCTCGGCCTGAAACGCAATCGCCCCTCCGCAGCGGACCGCGAAGGGGCGACGAAAGGCGAGACTGGAAGAGACGCCCCGGACAGGAACGCCCGGAGCCGGCGGTCAGGCGCTGGCGCGTCCGATGCTGGCGTAGCGGAAGCCGTGACGGGTCACTTCCTCCGGCTGGTAGATGTTGCGCAGGTCGACCAGGATCGGGTCGGCAACGCTTTCCTTCAGACGCGGCAGGTCGAGCGCGCGGAACTGATCCCATTCGGTCACGATCACGATGCAATGCGCGTCGGCCGCCGCCTCATAGACGCTGTCGGCGTAGGAGATGCCGGCCGGCAGCAGCGGCTTGGCCTGCTCCATGCCCACCGGATCATAGGCGCTCACCTTGGCGCCGGCATCCTGCAGCGCCTGGATGATCGAGATCGAGGGCGCCTCGCGCATGTCGTCGGTGTTCGGCTTGAAGGTGAGGCCGAGCACGGCGACCTTCTTGCCATACAGGTCGCCGCCCACCGCGCGCACCACCTTGCGCGCCATCGCCCGCTTGCGCTGGTCGTTGATCGCCACCGTGGTCTCGATCAGCCGAACCGGGCTGTCATTGTCCTGCGCGGTCTTGACCAGGGCGAGCGTGTCCTTGGGGAAGCACGAGCCGCCATAGCCGGGGCCGGCATGCAGGAACTTGGAGCCGATGCGGTTGTCCGCGCCGATGCCGCGCGCGACCTGCTGCACATCCGCCCCGACCTTCTCGCACAGATCGGCGATCTCGTTGATGAAGGTGATCTTCATCGCGAGGAAGGCGTTGGCCGAATACTTGATCAGCTCGGCGGTGCGGCGGTCGGTGAAGATCAGCGGCGAGGTGTTGAGGAACAGCGGGCGATAGACATCGGTCATCACCGCCTTGGCGCGCTCGTCGACCGTGCCGATGACGATGCGGTCCGGGCGCTTGAAGTCGCCGATCGCCGCGCCCTCGCGCAGGAATTCCGGGTTGGAGACCACCGCCACGTCGGCCTCGGGGTTGGCCTCGCGCATCAGGCGCTCGACCTCGTCGCCGGTGCCGACGGGAACGGTCGACTTGTCGACCACCACGGTGAAGCCCTTGACCGCCGCCGCGATCTCGCGCGCCGCGCCGTAGACGTAGCTCAGATCGGCATGGCCGTCGCCGCGCCGCGAGGGCGTACCCACCGCGATGAACACCGCGTCGGCCTCACCGACCGGACCGGCCAGGTCGGTGGTGAAGGACAGGCGCTGCTCGCGCACATTCTTGGCGACAAGCTCGTCGAGGCCGGGCTCGTAGATCGGAAGCCGGCCGCTGTTGAGCGCCTCGATCTTCGAAGCGTCCTTGTCGACGCAGATGACCTGATGACCGAAGTCGGCAAAGCAAACACCAGATACCAGCCCGACATAGCCCGAGCCGATCATGACGATCTTCATTAAAAACGCCCCCGAGACAAATGCATTCCGCGCAAGAAAATTGTCCGACCCCAAAACCACTGGTCTCCTCGACAAAACCACTGCCACGCCGTTTTTGCAACGCGGTAGGCTGCGGAATGCCCTGCGGCGCGACGGATTGTCCGGGCATGCCGCGTCGCAGGCAGGAGATCGGCGGCGACCTGCGGCGGGCGCGAACCCGCTCGCCTGCCTCGCCTCTCAGCGGCAAGATGCGCGCGGTGATTGTATTGCGCCTCCCCGCGCAAATAAATGTATTGAAATGGCACATCGGAACTGCGTGGCAGACTGTAGCCAGCAGCGTGTATCCCAAATGGGATATAAATGACGCGATCGTTTCGTACGAATTTGTTCAATGTTGTGAGCCATATGTAAAAAATTGCATGGTGGACACAACGCATTCGTTACGGCAATCTTGCCGGAGGTAATTCGAGAATGAGATCGCGCCTTGCTTACCTTTAGTAATGCTGTCTACCGTATTTACGAAGCGACGCTAAGCCCGCAGCACTGGCTGGATGCCTTGGACGGAGTGGCCTCGCTCTGCGATTCGGACGGCAGTTTCATCACCGCGCGGGGCGGCGAGGACTGGCTGATGGTGCTCAATTCCACCTCGCTCGATCGGGCACTGAAGGAAGTGCGTTCCTCGCCCTGGATGACCCGCAACATCTGGCTGGAAAGGCTCAATGAAGCCGCCTATCGCGTCGGCGACGTCTATCGCGATCAGGACGTCGCCACGCCGGAGGAAATCGAGACACATCCGTTCTATGTCGAGTTCCTCCCCAGCGTCGGGCTCGGCTGGAACATGGCGGCGATCATCCACTCCGATTTCGGTGCGCCGACCGGCCTGCTGGTGCAGCGGTCACGCGAAAAAGGACCCTACACCCGGGCGGAGATGGACGCGCTGCAGCGGCTGTCGCGCCATGTCGAACAGTCGCTGCGCATCTCCGCGCGGCTGGTCGACGGGCAGTCCCTGAACGACACGCTGGCCCGCACGCTCGATTCGATGGACCGCCCGACCTTCATTCTCGACCCGGACCTGCGCCCGGTGCACATCAACCGCCAGGCCCTGGGGCTGATGGGGCGCTATTTCACCGAGGAGGACGGCCGGCTGCTGCCGGTTGCCGAGCACCAGCGCGCGGCTTTCACCGCCGCGGTCCGCTCCGCGCTCGCCGATGCCGAGCCCCAGAAGGAAGGTCCCCAGCCGATCACGCTGACAATGGCGACCGGCGAGGCACCGCTGGTGGCGTGGATCCTGCCGCTGGTCGGCGCTTCGGCGGACCGGCTCGGCAACGCGCCGCCCGGCGAGCGGGTCGTGGTGCTGGTACAAACGCTCCACGCCGAGCGCAGCATCGACCCGACCGTGATCCGCAACGTGTTCGGCCTCACTCTTGGCGAGGCGCGCCTCGCGGCGCAGCTCGGCGCCGGACACAGCGTGCGCCGGGCGGCGGCCGAGCTTGGGATCACCGAGGGAACCGCGCGCGTGGTTCTCAAGCGTGTGTTTCAGAAAATGGGCGTGCAACGTCAGTCTCAATTAGTCGCGAATCTTGTCATGTTCGGTGGGACGGGACATCGAGCCGCCCCGGAGACGCAGACCCCTAAATAGAACGACGCCCGTTGCGGCCGAGAGTTTGGCCGTGACTTTACTCAGAGAAGTACAGGTATTTTATTACTTGTATGAGGTAGTATCGACGGGTTCGATTCTTCCTCACTGGTTCAGAAAGCAGAGGTCGCCATGAGCAACACGCCGTATCCGCAGCCCATCCGTGGCAGCAAGGGCGCCGACATCGTCGGACCGCGAAACCTCGCCGTCGAGGCGCAGAACCCGGACATCTTCCTGCCGCCCGCCACCGACAATGGCGGCATTCCCAACCTCAAATTCCCCTTCGCCATGGCCCATAACCGGCTGGAAGACGGCGGATGGGCGCGCGAGGTCACCCAGCGCGAGATGGGCAGCCTCAAGGAACTCGCCATCGTCAATATGCGCCTGCCCGCCGGCGTGGTGCGCGAGCTGCACTGGCACAAGGAAGCCGAGTGGGCCTATGTGCTCAAGGGCCGGGTGCGGTTCTACCTGATCGACGACCAGCGCCAGACCCTGATCGAGGACCTTGAACCCGGCGACCTGTGGCTGGCCCCGGCCGGCTTCCCGCACGCGATCCAGGGCCTTGAGGAAGGCACCGAATTCGTTCTCGTGTTCAACGACGGCAATTTCTCCGAGAACCAGACCCTGCTGGTGACCGAACTGTTCGCGCACACCCCGCGCGAGGTTCTGGCGAAGAATTTCGGCGTGCCGGTCGAGGCGTTCGAGGGCATTCCGGCGTCCGAGAAGTACATCTTCCGCCAGCCGGTGCCCCCGCCGCTGGAGCAGGTGCGCGCGGAGCTGGGCGCGGTGTCCTTCACCGACAAATACGTGTTCCGCGCCTCGAAGATCGCCCCCACCCCCTATCCGGGCGGCGCGACCACGGTGGTCGATTCGCACAGCTTCGGCGTCACCAATCTCGCCGCGCTGTTCATCGACCTCGAACCGGGCGGCATGCGCGAGATCCACTGGCACCCGGATGCGGACGAGATCCAGTACTACATCTCCGGCAAGGCGCGGATGACCGTGTTCGACGCGGTGAGCAACGCACGGACCTTCGACTTCGTGGCCGGCGACGTCGGCTACGTTCCCAAGACGCTCGCCCATTACATCGAGAACACCGGCGACGAGCCGGTGCGCGTGCTCAACGTGTTCCACACCGCCGAGTACAAGGACGTCTCGCTCAACAACTGGCTTGCCCTGACGCCGCGCCATCTGGTGCAGGGGCATCTCGATGTCGGCGATCCGCTGATGTCCTCGCTCCGCGCCACCCGCCAGCCGGTCGTGAAGGGCTAGGCAGGCGGCCGGATTGTCACGCCCCCTCCTACGGGCCTGCCGAACCGGCAAAGGTTCGGTATAGGGGTCGGACGCCGCGTCGGACGGTTCCGGCACGGCGTCCGCGCCTGGCCAGCGCGCGTATGGAATTTTCGAGCCCGTATTTCGAGACCCCTGCATCCTGGATGCGGCACTCAGAACAGAAGGAGGAGCGGACATGGAAGAATTCATGTCGAAGATGCTGGTATCGGACCTGATACCGATCATCGCGGTGATGGCGCTCGGCTATGCCGCCGGCAAGCGCAACGTGTTCCAGGAAGACCAGGCGCGCGTGCTGAACAAGCTGGTGCTCGACTTCGCCCTGCCGGCGGCGCTGTTCGTCTCGATCGTGAAGGCCGACCGCGCCATGCTGGTCGAGAATGCCACGCTCAGCCTGATCTCGCTCATCGGGCTGGTCGTCCTGTTCATGCTCTCCTATTTCACGCTGCAATGGTTCTTCAAGCGTTCCAAGGCGGAAGGCGCGGTCTGCGCGCTGATCGCCGGCTCGCCGACCATCGGCTTCCTCGGCTATGCCGTGCTCGATCCGCTCTACGGCACCGGCGTCGAGACCGGCCTCGTGATCGCCATCGTGGCTATCGTCGTCAATGCGGTCACCATCCCGCTCGGCCTGTATCTGCTCAATGCCGGTGGCGGCGGCGAGAAGACCGCCGACGGCGCCCCCCACGGCAACGCGCTGCTGGCAGCGATGAAGGAACCGGTGGTGTGGGTGCCGGTGCTCGCCGTCGCGCTGGTGGTAATCGGCGTGCAGGTGCCCGATCAGTTCGACCCGACCTTCAACCTGCTGGCGCAGGCCAATTCCAGCGTCGCGGTGTTCGCCGCCGGCCTCACCCTCTCGGCCTACAAGATCGAGCTGGACTGGGAAGTCGCCTACAACACCGCTTTCAAGCTGATCCTGATGCCCGGCGTGTTCCTGCTCGCCGGCTGGGCCTGCGGCCTCGATGCGACCATCCTGCAGATGCTGGTGCTCAGCGTGGCCCTGCCGCCCGCCTTCTCCGGCATCATCATTTCCAGCCGCTTCCAAGTCTATACCCGCACCGGCACATCGACGCTGGCGGTCTGCGTGCTCGGCTTCATCGTCGCCGCGCCGTTCTGGGTCTATCTGGCGCGCCTCGCCGGGGGCAACTGACGCCCCTCGCCGGCCCGTTGCGCCAAGGCCCCGCCGGCACCCCGGCCGGGGCCTTTTTCTTGATCGGCCACACCGACTTCCGGCACGATGCCGCAGGCGGCACACGCTTTTTTGTGTCCCGGCACCGCGCCGGCCCGCTACACAGGGCACCGGCCCGGCCGCTCCGCCGGGTCTCGCGCAGCACAGGGCCGCCGGCACCCATGACCCAGACGCCCGATCCTTCCGAAGACCTCTCCCCCGAGCAGGGCCGGACGCCGCGCCGCAAGCTGGAGCGCTGGCTGCGCGCGCAACGCCCCCTCGCCGGCCCTCCCCTGCGCCGAGCCGGCGTGCTCGGTGCGGTCGCTGGGGCGCTGGTGGTACCGCAGGCCTGGCTGCTCGCCGCCGCCATCGCACCGATCGTGACCGGCGACGCCACGCTGGCCGGGGTGCTGCCGTTCCTGCTGCCGCTCGCCGCGCTCTATGTGCTGCGCTTCGCTCTCGCACAGGGCGCCGACCGCGCGGCGATCCGCGCCGGGGCGAGCGTCAAGGCCGCGATCCGCGACCGGCTGCTGCGCCATCTGCAAAGTCTCGGGCCGTCCTATGTCCGGCGCCAGACCAGCGGCGCGCTCGCCACCGCCACGCTGGAGGGCGTGGAAGCGCTGGAGCCGTACTACACGCGCTATCTGCCGCACATGCTCTCGCTCGCCGTGGTGCCGGCGCTGATCCTCGTCGTGGTGATGCCGCGCGACTGGATTTCCGGCCTCGTGCTGCTGGTCACCGGGCCGACCATCCCCGTGTTCATGATCCTGATCGGGCTCGGCACCGAGAAACTGAACCAGCGGCAATGGCGCCGGCTGACCCAGCTCGGCGGGCGCCTGCTCGACGCGCTGCAACGCCTCACCACGCTGAAGCTGTTCAACGCCACGAACCGCGAGGCCGACGTGCTCGCTTATGTCTCGGAGGAGTATCGCCGCAGCACGATGAAGGTGCTGCGCGTCGCCTTCCTCTCGTCGCTGATGCTGGAATTCTTTGCGACGGTGGGCATCGCGCTGGTGGCGGTGCTGATCGGCTTTCGCCTGCTTTACGGCCAGATGGGCTTCGAGGCCGGCTTCTTCGCCCTGCTGCTGGCGCCGGAATTCTACGCCCCGCTGCGCCAGCTCGGCGCCGACTACCATGCCCGCATGGAGGCGATCGGCGCGGCGGAGCGGCTGGTCGATATCCTCGAAACCGCGCCCGCGCCGGCCGGCACCGCCCGCCCGGAGCTGCCGGCGCGGATCGAGATCGCGTGCGAGAACGTCACTTTTGCCTACCCGGAAGGCCGCGCGGCGCTGGACGGGGCGAGCCTGACGCTGGAAGCGGGCGCGGTGACCGCGCTGGTCGGGCCGAGCGGGGCGGGCAAGAGCACGCTGCTTGCCCTGCTGCTGGGGCTGGAGCGGCCGCAAGGCGGGCGCATCCTGATCGCCGGGCACGACCTCGCCACCATGGACAGCGAACATTGGCTGTCCCATGTCGCGCTGGTGCCGCAGCGCCCGCACATGTTCGCCGGCACGGTGCGCGACAACATCGCGCTTGGCCGGCCGGACGCACCGCTGGAGGCGATCCGCGACGCCGCCCGCCTCGCCGAGGCCGACGACTTCATCATGTCGCTGGCGCAAGGCTACGACACCCCGCTCGGCGAGCATGGGCTCACGCTCTCCGGCGGACAGGCGCAGCGGCTCGCTCTCGCCCGCGCCTTCCTGAAGGACGCTCCCATGGTCCTGATGGACGAGGCCACCACCGGGCTCGATGCGGCGTCCGAGGCGCTGGTGACGAAAGCCGTGGCGCGGCTGGCCGAGCGCCGCACCGTGCTGGTGATCGCCCATCGCCTGCGCACCGTGCGCCTTGCCCGGCGCATCGCCGTGATGGAGGCGGGTCGGATCGTCGAACAGGGCACGCATGAGGAGCTGGCCGGCGCAGACACGCGCTATGCCGCGCTGCTCGCCTCCGCGGGACTTACGGAGACGGCGCTCGCTGCAAGCGGAGCGGGGGCGCTCAATGGATGACCTGAAGGTTCTCCTGCGCCTGCTCGCTTTGTTCCGGCCCTATCGCGGCTGGATGCTGCTCGGCGCTTTTCTCGCCAGTCTCACCGTGCTCGCCAGTGTGGCGCTGATGGCGGTGGCCGGCTGGTTCATCGCGGCGATGGCGACCGCCGGCATGGCCGGCGTGCTGATGAACTATTTCATGCCCGCCGCCGGCATCCGCGCCTTCGCGATCCTGCGCACCGGCGGGCGCTATGGCGAGCGCGTGGTCTCGCATGAGGCGACGTTCCGGCTGCTGGCGCGGCTGCGGGTCTGGCTGTTCCGCAAGCTGGTGCCGCTGGCGCCGGCGCAGCTCCAGAATCATCGCGGCGCCGATCTGGTGTCGCGCATCCAGGCCGATATCGACACGCTGCAGCACGCCTATCTGCGGCTTTATTCGCCGGTGGTGGTGGCGCTGGTCGGCATGGTGGCGATCGTCGCCGTGCTCGCTTTGTTCAGCCCGGCGGTGGCGCTGGCGGTGCTGGCCCTGCTGCTGGTGGCGGGCGCTCTCGTGCCCGGCCTCGTCTACCGCGCCGCCGCGACACCCGGAGCCGACGTCGTCGCCACCCGCGCCGAATTGCGCGTGGCGCTGGTCGACGCGCTTCAGGGCATGACCGACCTGCGCGTGCACGGCGCGCAGGAGCGCATGGCGGACAGCATCGCGCGCCTCTCCGCCGGTCTCGGCGAGCGCCAGTCGCGGGTGGCGCGGCTCGGCAGCCTCTCGGAAGGCATGGTCGGGCTGTGCGCCAATCTCGCGGGCTGGAGCGCGGCGGTGCTGGCCATGCTCGCGGTCGGCGCGGGAACGCTCGCGCCAGAACAGGTGCCGATGCTGGCGCTCGCCGCCTTCGCCAGCTTCGAAGCGGTGGCCCCGCTGCCGCTCGCCCTGCAACGCGTCGGCGAGATCGCGGCCGCGGCGCGCCGCATCTTCGCGCTGGCCGACGCGACGCCGAACATCGCCCCGGTCGCCGCGCCATCACCGACACCGCGCGACAGCTCGATCCACCTTAACGGCGTGCGCATGCGCTACGAGGCGACCGGCCCGCTCGTGCTCGACGGCATCGACCTCGACATTCCCGCCGGCCGGCGCCTCGCCGTGGTCGGACCGAGCGGGGCGGGGAAAAGCTCGATCGCGCGCGTGCTGCTGCGGTTCTGGGACTATGAGGCCGGCGACATCCGCCTTGGCGGCCACGATCTGCGCGCCTATCGGCAGGACGACCTGTTCCGCCTCATCGGCGTGCTCTCACAGGACACGCAGCTTCTGAACGCCAGCGTGCGCGAGAACCTGCTGGTCGCCGCGCCACAAGCCGATGGCGACGCCATGGAGCGAGCAATGCGCGCGGCGCAGCTCCACGATTTCATCATGGCCCAGCCCCATGGCTACGACACCTGGATCGGCGAGGGCGGGGTACGGCTCTCGCTCGGCCAGGCCCGCCGGCTGGCACTGGCGCGGGTGCTGCTGCGCGATCCGGCGATTCTCATCCTCGACGAGCCGACCGAAGGTCTCGACGCCCCGACCGGGCGCGCGCTGATGGAAGCGGTCGTCGCCGCCATGGCGGGGCGCACCGTGCTGGTCATCACCCACCGGCCGGAAGAGGTTCACGGCCTCGTCGACGCCACCGTGCGCCTCACGCAGGGTCGCATTGCCGGTAGGTAACGGGGCGCGCTTGCCATAAGCGCCGCAACGGCGGGCGGACGGCCGGATCGGGCGAACTTGATAATAAAGTCAATGCGATCCGGAAATTTTAGAAACGCTATGAGTCTTGCCATCGCTGGGTCGCACCGGCACAATGGTAACCGGTGGAGCGGAATTTCGGGGGGGATTCCGGAAGGGTTCCCAGCTCGCCAGCGGACGTTATCCGGATCGTCGCCGATCCGCAGCGAGAGTACCCGTGATGGTGAATGACCTCGTCGTCGATCTCTCCCGCCTGCAGTTCGCCGCCACGGCACTGTACCACTTCATGTTCGTGCCGCTGACGCTCGGGCTGACCGTGCTGCTCGCCGCGATGGAGACGGTCTATGTGGTGACCGGCCGGGCGATCTATCGCGAGATGACGCAGTTCTGGTCGAAGCTGCTGCTGATCAACTTCGCCCTTGGCGTGGCCACCGGCCTCACCATGGAATTTCAGTTCGGCACCAACTGGTCCTATTATTCCAGCTTCGTCGGCGACACGTTCGGCACGCCGCTCGCCATCGAGGGCCTGATGGCCTTCTTCATGGAATCCACCTTCATCGGCCTGATGGTGTTCGGCTGGGACCGCCTCTCCCGGGCGCAGCACCTGTTCGTCACCTATCTGGTGGCGCTCGGCTCGAACCTCTCGGCGCTGTGGATCCTGGTCGCCAACAGCTTCATGCAGCACCCGCAGGGCGCCTCGTTCAACCCGGTGACGATGCGCATGGAGCTGGACAGCTTCTTCCAGCTGTTCTTCAACAGCGATGCCCAGTCGAAATTCGTGCACACCAGCCTCGCCGGCTTCGTCACCGCGGCGGTGTTCATGTGCGGCATCAGCGCGTTCTACATGCTGCGCGGCCGGCACCTCGACTTCGCCCGGCGCTCGTTCCGCATCGCTGCGCTGTTCGGCATGCTCGGCACCGCCGGCACGCTGACGCTGGGCGATTCGCTCGGCTATTTCGCCGCCCGCGTGCAGCCCACCAAGCTGGTGGCGATGGAAGCGCTCTGGGAAACCGAGACGCCGCCGATGGCGTTCAACGTCATCGCCTTCCCCTCGCAGAGCGAGCAGCGCAATCTCTGGGCGATCCAGATCCCCGGCATGCTGTCGCTCCTCGTCACGCATTCGCTGACGCAGGAGGTGCCCGCCGCCGACCAGCTGGTCGAACAGGCCAAGACGCGCATCCGCAACGGCATTCCGGCGGTGCAGGCGATGATGGCGCTGAGCGCGGACCCGACCAACGCCGATGCCCTCGCCCAGTTCAACACCCATCGCGCCGACGTCGGCTACGGCCTGCTGGTGCAGCGCTACGCGCCCGACGGCGACCTGACCCGGATCACCGACGCCGATGTCGACCGCGCCGCGCTCGACACGCTGCCCGAGGTCTGGATCATCTTCTGGGCGTTCCGCGCCATGGTCGGCTTCGGCGTGCTGATGCTCGGCTATTTCGTGCTGTCGACCATGCTCTCCCTGACCAACCGGGTGGAGAAGCTGCGCTGGTTCCAGTGGTCGGCGGTGCTGATGATCCCGGCGCCCTACATCGCCTGCGAGGCGGGGTGGATCGTCGCCGAGATGGGCCGCCAGCCCTGGACGGTCTATGAGGTGCTGCCGACCTGGCTCTCGGCCTCCACGCACAGCGTCACCTACATGGCGTTCTCGGTGGCCGGCTTCGTGCTGCTCTACACCCTGTTCGCGATCATTGAGGTCTATCTCATGGTCCACTTCATCCGGAAGGGACCCGGCGACGGGGCGCCTCCCGGCGCCTCGCCCCACGCCTCCGCCGTTCCGGCCTATTGATCGAGAGAGGAGGAGCCCGCCATGGAAGTCTATCTCGCTCTCAAGATCATCTGGTGGCTGCTGCTCGGCGTGCTGCTGATGGGCATCTCCATCATGGTCGGCATGGACATGGGCGTGGGCACGCTGCTGCGCCATGTCGGGCGCACCGACAGCGAGCGCCGGGTCGCCATCAACGTCATCGCCCCGCACTGGGACGGCAATCAGGTGTGGTTCATCCTCGGCGGCGGCGCGATTTTCGCGGCGTGGCCGCTGGTCTACGCCACCGCCTTCTCCGGCCTCTACGTGGTCATGCTGCTGCTGCTGTGGAGCATGATCGTGCGCCCGCTCGCCTTCGAGTACCGCAGCAAGCGGGAATCGGCGCGCTGGCGCAGCAACTGGGACTGGTGCCTGTTCCTCTCCGGCTTCCTGCCGATGCTGGTGTTCGGCGCCGCGGTCGGCAACATGCTGCAGGGCGTGCCGTTCCATTTCGACTGGCGCCTGACCTCGTTCTACACCGGCAGCTTCATCGCGCTGTTCAACCCCTTCGCCATCCTCTGCGGCGCGATGGCGGTGTCCATGTCGGTCTATATGGGCGGCGCCATCCTCACCGGCGCCACCGACGGCCTGGTGCAGGAGCGCGCCCGGCGCGCGGCGATCTTCGCCGGCATCCTCGCCATGGTGCTGTTCACCATCGGCGGGCTGTGGCTCACCCGGCTGGACGGCTATGTGCTGGTGAGCGGGCCGGACCCGGCGAGCGCGCAGACCCCGCTGCACCAGACCGTGGAGCGCGCCGCCGGCCACTGGCTGACGAATTTCAGCAACCATCCCGTGCTGTGGGCGGCGCCGGCGCTCGGCTATATCGGCGCGCTGCTCGGCGTGCTCTCGCTCTCCGCCCGGCGGCCGATCTTCGGCTGGTGGTTCGGCGCGCTGGCCTGGATCGGCATCATCGCCACCGTGGGCGCGGCCATGTTCCCGTTCATGATGCCGTCGAGCACCGAACCCTCGCACAGCCTCACGGTGTGGAACGCCGGATCGAGCCAGCTCACGCTGAGCTGGATGCTGGGCTTCACCCTCGTCTTCATGCCGCTCATCCTCTGGTACACGAGCTGGGCGTTCTGGGTGATGCGCGGCAAGGTCGACGAAGCGCACGTCGAATCCTCCGAGCACGCCCTCTGAGTACGGGCAAGAAGGATCGGGCCATGCTGTTACGCTATTGCTTCTTCCTGTTCCTCATGGCGCTCGCGGTGGTGGTCGCCGTGCTGCTGGGCGAGAGCGGGCCGTGGTATTTCTCCTGGGTGCTCGGCACCGGCTTCATGATCCTGGTGGCGTCCATGGGCGCCATCCTGCTGGAAGCTCAGGACGATGCCGCCAAGTCCGAGGCCGAGAATTCCAGGGCCGCAAATCCCGGGGCGTAGTCCCTCCCCGGCTGGTCAGCCGAGCAGCAGCACCCATCCGGCGGCGACCAGCATGCAGGCGAGGGTGACCGGCACGCCGGCGCGGGAAAACTCGCCGAACGGGATCTTCACGCCCTGGGCCGCCGCCTGTTCCACCACGATGATGCCGGCGAGGCTGCCGAACACGATGAGGTTGCTGGAAAAGCCGGTGCCGAGCGCCAGCGCGGCGCCCAGCGCCGCGTGATCGCCGGCGGCGTCGAGGAACGGCACCAGCAGCATCACCGCCGGATTGTTGCCCACGATGTTGCTCAGCGTCCCGCCGACGAGGAACAGGGTCAGCGGCTGGGTAAGATCGAAGCCCGCGGTGCGAAAATCCGCCAGCAGCGCCTGCGGCAGGCCGGTGGCGGCCAACGCGGCGTTGACCACGAACAGGCCGATGATCAGCACCAGCAGGTCGCCATCGACATGTTTGAGCATGTCGTGCGAGGAAATCCGCCGGTTGAGCAGCAGCAGGCCGGCACCGGTGAGGGCCACCAGCTCGCGCGAGATGTCGGAGAACACGAAGCCGGCGATCACCGCCAGCGTCACCACCGCCGCCTTGGTGGTCTCCCAGCGATCGAGCGGCGTCGGCAGGTTCGCCGGAACCGCGGGCTCCGCCTGCGTCGGCGGAAGATCGGCGAGCGCCCATTTCCCGCGATAGAGCAGCGCGACGATGCCCCAGACGATCGGCAGCGAGGCCAGCGCCGGCACGGCCGCGACGCGCAGGAAATCGTTGAAGGACAGGCCGAGCCCCTGCGCCGCGATCATGTTCTGCGGGCTGCCGATCAGCGTGCCGGCCGAGCCGGTATTGGCCGCGAAGCAGAAGGCGAGCAGGAACGGCACCGGGTTCAGCCCGCGCGCCAGCGTGATCGAGACCAGCAGCGGCGTCATCGCCACCACCACCACGTCATTGGTGAGCACCGCCGACAATAGGCCCCCGGCCGTCACCAGCACCGCGAGCAGCGCCGGCGGGCTGACCTTGAGCGTGGCGATCCGCTGCGCCACCCAGCCGTAGAAGCCCGAGGTGACGAAGGCGGCGGAGACCACCATCAGGCCGAACAGCATGCCGAGGCTGCGATAGTCGATGGCGTCCCAGGCGGCGGCGGGGCTGATGCGGCCCGCGCTCAGCATCGCCATGGCGCCGATGATCGCCGCGCCGGTCCGGTCGACCTTGAAGCCCGGCAGCTTGCCGACGCCCATGGCGAGATAGACCAGCAGGAAGATCAGGATCGTCAGGTCCATCGGGCTTCACCCTTGCGATAGCGCCCGCAGCCAACGCCGTTCATGGCCTGCCCTCGCCCTCGTCGATCCGGGGAAAGGCCTTGGTTAGCTGGAGCGCTTCCTCTTCGATCAGATGAGTCCATCTGACCGGGAAAGGCTCTAGCGGTCTTTTCCGCCGGTGTCAGCGTCCGCCACCCCGCGCGCCACCGCCGCGTGATACTCGGCGCGGATGCGGGCGAGGTCGACGGTGGGCTGCGGCAATTTCAGGTCGAGCCCGTCGAGCGTCGCCTCGATGATCTCGGAGACGGCGAGATTGCGGAACCATTTATGGTTCGAGGGAATGACGTACCAGGGTGCGTGCGGCGTCGAGGTCTTCTCCAGCATGTCCTCATACGCCTTGGTGTAGTCGTCCCAATAGGCGCGCTCCTTGTAGTCGGCCTCGCTGATCTTCCATTGCCGCTCCGGGTCCTCCAGCCGCTGGCGGAAGCGCTCCAGCTGTTCCTCGGGCGAGATGTGGAGGAAGAATTTCAGGATGGTAATGCCGGAATCGGCCAGCAGCCGCTCGAACTCGTTGATGCGGTCATAGCGCGTCGACCACACCGCCTTCGGCACCAAGTCGTGCACCCGCACCACCAGCACGTCCTCGTAATGCGAACGGTTGAACACGGCGATCTGGCCGCGGCCGGGCGTGTGGGGATGCACGCGCCACAGGAAATCGTGCCGCAGCTCCTCCTCGGTGGGCTGCTTGAAGCTGGTGACGGTGGTGCCGAGCGGGCTCATCGCCGAGACCACATGCCAGCAGGTGCCGTCCTTGCCGGCGGCGTCGAGGCCCTGCAGCACGATCAGCAGCCCATGCTTCTTCTCGCCATAGAGCTTCTGCTGGAGATCGGCGAGCCGGGCCACGTTGCGGGCGAGCTCCTTGCGGGCGTCCTCGGCGGAGGCGTAGTCGCCGCGAAAGGCCGGGTCGAACTTCTTGAGCCGCACCTTGGTGCCCGGTGCGATCATCAGCTTCTTGCGCAGGTTCATCCGCGTTCTCTCCGGTTCGCGCCCGCGCCGGGCGGCGCGGGGGAGAGAGACACTAGAATCACGCGGCGGCATTGTCAGGCGGCACGATCACGCCGCGCGCGACACCGGATGCATGGCAAGCACGGCGGCGATATCCGGCTCGTCGAGCTGGCCGGGGGAAAGATGCTCGCGCGCATAGTCGCGCCAGATTCCGGAGCGCAGAAACAGGTCGAGCAGGTCCGGGTCGAGATGGCCGTCCCGCTTCATGAAGCCCATGATGCGGATCGCCTCGCTGAGCGTCTTGGCCTTCTTGTAGGGCCGGTCGCCGGCGGTCAGCGCCTCGAACACGTCGGCGATCGCCATCATCCGCGCCACCGGGCTCAGTTCGTCGCGCGCGAGACCGCGCGGATAGCCGGTGCCGTCCATCTTCTCGTGATGCCCGCCGGCATATTCCGGCACATTGGCCAGCGCCCCGCTCAGCGGCAGGCCCTCCAGCATCAGGATGGTGCGGGTGATGTGACGGTTGATCTCGTAGCGCTCCTCCTCGGTCAGCGTGCCGCGGCTGATGGAGAGATTGTGCAGCTCGCCCTGGTTCAGCCGGTGGGCGGGGCGCTTGAGGCTGAAGCCGGCCTTGGCCTCGAAATCGTCGAGCTGGTTTGAAAAATGCTCGATGACCTGGTCCGGCCGGTCGGCGAGCAGCGCCTCCTTCACCGGCAGCCGCGGCTCGGGCACGCGCTCCCGGCGCCGGCGCTCCTCGGTGGAAATGCCGATTCGGTCGCTCAGCGTGCGCGTCCACTGGCGCCGCGCGATCTGGTGCAGCCGCTCGATCTTCTGCGGCTCCATGAACTCGCCGCCCTCGTTGCAGGAGGCGACGAAGGCGAAGTCCTCGTCCAGCGCGCGCCATTCCTGGTCGCGGACCGCGCGCAGCCGGGCCTCGTCGCCACCCTCGGCCAGCGCGCGCCAGTAATCGGTCTCCGCCTGTGCCTTGAGCAGCTCGAAGCGCATGCGGATCTCGTGGATCCGGTCGGTGATGGTTTCGAGCTTGGTGGCCTTGTCGACCACATATTCGGCAGTGGTCAGCTTGCCGCAATCGTGCAGCCAGCTCGCCACGTCGACCGCTTCCCATTCATCGGGCGTCAGGTCGAAATCGGCATAGGGGCCCTCGCGGCTCTCGCAGGCCGCCTTGGCAAGCGCATGGGTGATCAGCGGCACGCGCTGGCAATGGCCGTTGGTGTAGGGCGACTTGGCATCGGTCGCGAGCGCGATCATGCGGATCACCGCGTCGAGCAGCTTCTTGCGCGACTTGAGCAGCAGCGTGGTCTCGATCGCCACCGCCGCATTGCCGGACAGCGCCCGCGCGAGGTCGAGGCTTTCATAGGAAATCGGCGTGTCCTCGCGGGTCCGCGAGCACAGCAGCAGTCCGCCGATCACCTCGTCGGAGCGGTTCAGCAGCGGGATCACCGAGCAGCGCAGCACCTGGCCGTCCTCCAGCGGCAGGCCGCGCGCGATCGGCGCCAGCATCTCGTCATGGGCGGGATCGGCGATGTCGAAATGGGTGACGTTGCGGCGGCGCAGCGCATGGACGATGCGATGCGCCGTGCCGGTCCCGGCGTCGGTGAGCAGGCCGAACGCCTCGGCGGAAGGGTCGCCTGACTCCACCTCGCCCGCCCCCAGAT